>QKDO01000117.1 GCA_003252075.1 Nitrospirota bacterium | reverse complement strand
TTGTGGCCTTTTTTGTTGAGAAGCGCTTTCTGAGGCTTTAGTCTATACGTAAGGAGGGATATATCATGGCTAATGGAACAGTGAAGTGGTTCAACGAGTCAAAAGGTTTTGGCTTCATAACCAGCGAAGACGGCAGCGACGTTTTCGTGCACTATTCGTCCATTCAGGGCAACGGCTTTAAATCGCTTGCCGAGGGCGATGCAGTCAGCTTTGACACTGAAAAAGGCCCGAAAGGCCTCAAGGCTGTCAATGTAAGCAAGGTCTAACACAGAAATTTCGAAAAAGCCCCCTCTCGTCAGGGGGCTTTTTATTGTCCGGGAAAATACCGCATTTACTCCCTCTTCGCCCTTCTGGTAAGATACGTCAGTCCGCAATGCTGTGCATAGCCAAATCACTAAAGAGGTGCAGACATGGATGATTTTCACGAGGTAACCGTCATAAAAAAAGCAAATATATTTTTTCACGGCGGTGTAACGAGCAGAACCATCCTGTTTCGTGACGGCTCAAAAAAGACGCTCGGAATCATGCAGCCCGGGCAATACGAGTTCAGTACGTCAGACAAGGAGATCATGGAGATCCTCTCTGGAGAACTCGATCTTCTTCTCCCCGGTGAAGGAACTTGGATACAGGTAAAAGGGGGAGAGTCGTTCACGGTTCCTGCACAAGCTAAATTCACCATGAAGGTCAAGACTCTTACTGACTATTGCTGCTCATTCATCACGTGATACGTAAAACCTGCACTCAGGTTTATTAGCGGATCCTGTATGCCATTTGTTGATATTCTCTTTCCCCTCGCCGTCGGACCTCTTACCTATCGATGCCCGGCGGCTCTGAAAGAGATTGCAACGCCGGGTATGCTCGTATCGGCGCCGCTCAGGAATGTCATCGCCAGGGGCATACTCTGCCGAAAGTCCCCAACCCCGCCTCCCGGAAACATCAAAGAGATTACTGAGATACATGGCAACAGACCTCTGTTCAGCACCGCCATGATGAAACTGCTGATGTGGATGTCAGATTATTATATCGCCCCGGCAGGTCTCATTCTTAAGCAGACAGTTCCCCAAGAGATGCTCGTGGAAGTAAAACCAAAAGGCCCTGCTATGCATGCCTTGGCCCCTTATGAGCTTTTATCCATTCCTGAGCAGGACGTTGCACGTTGTTCCGGCATTATGGATAGCGATGCATATCAGTCCACGCTTCTTTATGCAGCCTCTTCGCAGCATGAATTTTCTCTTGCTGCATCATTACTTCGCAGAACCGTCAAGACATTAGTCCTTTTTCCCGAGATCATCGGCGCAACCCGATTCTTCAGCGCCATGAGGGACCTCGGTGACAGGGCCTGCATATTGCACAGCGATATGGCAGCGGGTAAGCGCTCAGAAGCAATAAAGGGCATCGTCTCGGGCAGACATGATATTGTGATTGGTACCCGTACTGCCCTCTTCGCTCCAATCCTGAAATTCAAACTGATCATTATCATACACGAGCAGGCGGGTTCGTATAAACTGGAGGACGGGATACGTCTCAATATACGCGACTGTGCGATCATGCGTGGCTTCCTGGAACAAATCCCCGTTCTGATGACCTCCTCTGCGCCATCCATGGAATCATGGGCGAATGCCCTCAGCGGAAAATATCGCCTGCTGGATATGCGCTCAGGAATAAAGAGACCGAAAGTACGGACCGTCGATATGCGTTTTACCCATAAGGTCCGTCCGTACCTTTCATCGTCGGTCATAGCTGCTGCCAAAGGAGCTCTTCATAGGAACGATAAGGTACTTTTTTTGTTGAACAGGAGAGGACATTCCACCATGCTTCATTGTGCAGAGTGCGGAGCTGCCGAAAGGTGTACTGAGTGCGGCATACCGCTTGTACTGCACAAAGATAAAAATCTTCTGCGATGTCATTACTGCGGCAGATATGTTGCCATTCCCGAAACATGTAGCAAATGCAAAAGCTCCCGGCTTGAACTCCTGGGGGCAGGCACACAGAAGATCGAAGAAGTTATGCGCGAACTCTTCGGTGTTGGGACTGTCCGCTTCGACAGTGATAAGGCTGCGCGCAAAACATCAGCGAGGGATATGCTTGCACATGCATCCCAGGACGAAACGCGCATTTTGGTCGGGACCAAGATGTTGACCAATGTGCTGAGAGGCGCTGCCCAATTCGGCATGGCTGCCATGCTCAATCCTGACATCAGCATGAACATCCCTGACTTCAGGGCACGGGAAAAGGCCTTCCAGGAAATTGTCGCTGTCCGGGACCTCGTAAATCCCTCCGGTGAATTGCTGCTCCAGACCCGGTTGTCACATGAACCGCTCTATCGGCACATAAAGGACGATGATTTTGCCGCCTTTGCAGCTGAAGAACTGTCCCTGCGAAGGGACCTTCGCTTCCCCCCGTACTCAAAGATGATGGACATTGTTGTCTCGCATAATGGAGACCTTCCAGAAAGAGCAGTCAGGCTGATCGGCCTTTCCTCAAAGGAAATTGAAATTCTCGGACCGACAGAAAGAAAAACCAGGAAGGGCAAAATAGAATACTCAATACTTATCAGACACCCCGAGAGAAAGATGCTGCATAGGGCTGTACGTTCTTTGCTGGCTAAGATCGGTAAGACGCCGAGTGATATCAGGATCGATGTTGACCCCTACTGAGTTGTCTCCTGTTTTCAGCAATGAGCAGCTGTGAGATCTTCCTGACCTGTGCCTCGGTCTGTCTTCTGGTACCGCTATTATTGATGCAGTAATCTGCGAGCTGCTTCTTGCGTCGGATGTCCATCTGATTCTGCAGCCGCAGTAGGGCGTCTTTTCGCAGTACTCCTGACTTCCTCAGCCGGGAGAAAACAGTTTTTCTGTCTGCAAATACCGTTATCGTTCTGTTGAAATGATCTTGATATTCTCCCTCGAAGAGAAGCGGCACTTCAACAATAATAATGCGCTTTCCGCCCCTTAGCCTGGCTATCAGAGTATCCAGTTTTATAAAGACCAAAGGGTGAAGTATAGCTTCAATTTGCACTCTCAAGGCTTTGTTATTAAATATTTTATTGGCTATAAACTTCTTGTCAAGACTGCCGTCAGCATCAACGGCTTCGACCCCCAAGAGTCCCGTAATCTTTCCCTTGACCGACTCTTCATTCAGCAGTGAGGCAACGATGTCATCACTATTGATTGTGGCGGCGCCAAGATCTCTGAACATTTTGGCCACAGAGCTCTTCCCCATGCCATAGTTTCCTGTCAACCCGACCTTCAGCATGCCATATTATACAGAATCTCGGATACAGAAGCGGTGCTTTTTGAGGCCAAGAGATTGCCCCTTCTTTTCGGCAGGGGAAGGCTTTTCTAAGAATTTTTCTTTCTCTGCGAGCATCTCGTCGACCCTAGGGTGAGTACAGTTCGTTTATGAAGAATGAGATTTTCATCTCTCTCCGCAGCACCGGCCGCATGCATCCGTGTTTTGCTGCCTTTTATTGACGATTATCGTTTTTTTCGTTATATTAACAAGTTAGCTGTGATTACGGAGGTTACGCGCATATGCCAATATATGAGTACACGTGTAAAAAATGCAATCGGCACCATGAGATTATGCAGAAGATCACGGATAAACCCTTCTCCATCTGCCCGAGTTGCGGTGGGACCATGAAGAAGATGATTTCGAACACATCCTTTGTGCTGAAAGGCTCTGGCTGGTATGTGACGGATTATGCACAAAAGGGCAAGAAGGAAGCAAAGGAAGGTGCGGACAAGAAGGAAAAGTCAGAAACCCCAGCTAAGAAGGAACCCCAAAAAGAGCCGAAACCCGAAAAGAAAACTGCTTCAGATAAAGAAAAGTGATAGCTCCCCACGTCCATATACCCTTCAGCAGGCTTTCCGAGCATCTTGAGCTCATCAGGGACAGATGCCTTAACCTTGAGATTTACTTTGCTGGGGATGCCCTCGATATGATTACGCCTGCCGACCTGAAAAAGGTGCAGAAGGAGCTCAACCACAAGCCTTCCCTCTCCTTCCATGCGCCATTCATGGATCTTTCTCCCGGAGCAGTGGATTCTCTCGTCAGGAAAGCTACGCTCAAGAGACTCAATCACGTGCTTGATATCGCCGCAACTCTCGAACCGAAGGCAATTGTCTTCCATTCAGGGTATGAGAAGTGGCGATATGCACTGAAGATGGATTGGTGGCTTGAAAAAAGCCTTCTCACCTGGCAGCCGGTAAATGAGCGCGCAACGTCCATGGGCGTCAAAATTGCAATCGAGAATATTTTTGAAGACGAACCATCGAACCTGAGAATGCTCATGGAGGGAATGAACTCTGTGAATTTCGGCATCTGCTTTGACACCGGGCATTGCAACCTTTTCTCAAAGGTTCGTCTTGAGGACTGGATGGAAGCGCTTAATCCTTATATTCTGGAACTTCATCTGCATGACAATGACAAGACTTCAGACCAGCACCTGCCCGTAGGTGAAGGGACCTTCGACTTTGGAAAGTTCTTTTATCTGCTGAAGAACAAGGACTGCATCCATACCATAGAGGCACATTCACCTGAAAATGTGATTCGGAGCATGGAGAACATCCTCCGTTTTACAACGTCCTCAGCTGGTTCCTGATCGAAAATCCCTGTAGTTTCGGAAAATCAGTCCCTTTATACTGAATCATGACCTTGTGCGATTCGCCAAGTCCCTGCGGCATGAAAAGCTTCTTGATCCTAGCAAGTTCGAACAGGTAGTCAGGGGATGTCTCTGCAAGCCGCGCAATTTCCCGATCAATGCCGTTGGCCAGAAGGAATGCACCCTGGCTGCAATACCCCACAGCTTGAAACCCCCTTTCTGCTCCCCACCGTTTCAGGCAGGAGAAGTCGACATGAGCGGTGATATCCTGTTCACCGATATGCGCAAAGATGTCCTCGCAGAGCTGATGCCGGTGGTAGCACATGAGCGTTCCCCTGCTCCTGTCCTCGCAGTAATATTCTTCTGAAGGGTGTCCATAATCAATCGTAAATACAAAACCCGCGCGGAGCACGGCATCTATGTCAGACAGCCAGCTCTTCATGCGCAGATTGACTTCCGAAGTATGACCTGCATTGAGCGTCACTCCCGCATCCGCAAAATACTGTGTAAGTTCATCCGTCGACAAAGGAAACAGTTGTTCACGAAAGGTATGCCCGTCGTGATTGATAAATATCTCCATAAGAGTATCTTCCATTCTGACGCGGTGAACAGGAAAGGCATCCAGCAGTTCATTCGAAAATATACATCCTGTCATTTTCCCGGCATCACAGACATGCGCAATCCAGGAGACCTTCCCATAATGATCCTCAAGAAGTTCTTTCTGACGCAGCATCTGCCGGGAATTCTTCTCCACGATTATGTACCGCACACGGTCATAGAAGTCGTGTCCGTCATGCAGCCCCCCGGCCCCTGACGCGTGCGAAACATTCTCCTGCCTCTGAATCCCGGAAAGTATGTCTTTGCACAGGTATCCTTCGCCGGCACCCATTTCCAGTATCGTAAAACTTTCCGGCTTTTCCATAACCATCCACATTTCCATCATCTGTTTCGCCACTATTGCGCCGAATACCGGATGGAGATGAGAACTGGTATAGAAATCCCCTTCTCTGCCGATTCTTGGCCTGTCAGACGCATAATATCCGAGCTCCGGATCATACAGCGCCATTTCCATGAATGCCTCAAATGTCATGGGACCGTCATTTCTGATGCGATCTATGATCTTCTTTTCCAGTGGGTTCATAACCAGAAAACCAATGCCGGAAACCAGCAGGAGGTCATGAGCGTCAGCTTCATGATCATACTGTCTGGAGCATCCTGTCGAGAGCGCGTTTTGCCGGGACACGAACATGCTCGGGAACCTTGACAATGTAGCTATTTTCCCGGAACGATTTCAGAATGCTGTACAACGTCGTCTTCTTCATGTTCGGGCAGACCATATCATTCCTAAGGGGATAAAACAGCTTAGCAGGGTTTTCTTTACGGAGTCGGTGCAGGAGACCAATCTCAGTCCCTACGATAAATTCGGCTTCAGGCGATGCCGATGCAAACCTGAGCATGCCCGAAGTGCTGGTCACATGATCTGCACGCTCAAGGACCTCTATACGGCATTCAGGATGCGCCATGAGAAGAGCCTGCGGATAATTCCTGCGTGCGCTCTCCACATCCTCGACAGTCACCCGCTCATGAATATTGCAGTAGCCGTCCCAAGCAATAACTTTCTTCTTTGTGTTCCTCGCCGCCCACATCGAAAGATTCTTATCAGGAACACAGATGACCGCTTCACCAGGGAGCGACTCAATGATCCGCACGACATTCGCCGAAGTACAGCAAATATCGCTTTCTGCCTTCACCTCTGCAGTTGTGTTTACATAGGCGACCACAGGAACACCCGGATATTGCTTCTTGATGTCCTTCAATGAGAACTCCGGAGGATAAACATAGGACGGAGGGTTTTCGAATCCGGGAAATCTGCTTCTGACAGGTCGAGGGGCACTAGCCCGTATCATATCAGCCATGGGGCAGCCTGCTTCCCGTTCCGGAAGCAGTACCGTCTTTTCAGGAGAGAGGATTGACGCGCTCTCGGCCATGAAATGGACACCGCAGAATACGATCATGTTACAGTCCCGCGTTGCGGCAATCCGCGAAAGTTCAAGGGAGTCACCCACGAAATCCGCAATCTCCTGCACTTCGTCGCGCTGATAGTTATGGGAGAGAATGAGCGCTCGTTTCTCCTCCCTGAACCTCAGAATCTGATCCCGGAGGGCAGCGGTGTCTGGACCCATCTATAACCTGGTCTTACTGTTCTTTTCGAGTGTCGCGTTCGTGAAAAGGATCGTTCCGTCATCCAGCACGATCTTATAGATTGGCGAGTTCTGTTTCTGCGAAGAACTGCTCATGTCGGACAATTCATAGGTTTTCTTGCCATTATAGAGGGAAAAAACCTTCTTCACATACTGACGGGTTTCGAGGATGGGAGGTACCGCACCGTATTTCTCCACGGTCTTCGGCCCCGAATTATATGCAGCCAGGGCCAGCGTAAGATTGCCGTTGAACCGTTCAAGCAACTGTTTCAGGTACCTGGTCCCCCCTTCAATATTCTCTTCGGGATTGAAAGGATTGATGACGTTCAGATCATTCGCCGTGGCAGGCATGAGCTGCATAAGCCCTATTGCCCCCTTCCGCGATACGGCGCGGTGATTGCCATTCGATTCAGTCGATATTACTGCCTTTATCAACTCCGGTTCCAGGTCATACTTGGCAGCAGCCTGATGCACATAACTACTGAAATCAGAGCGGGTCTGCATGTCGGCCTTCTGTCTCTTCGGTAAAACCTTGTCTTCTTCTATCAACTGAGACTTCTTGCCAAAAGGTGCGTCGGTATAACAGACTACACCATCCTCATTAACATATTTGTAAATCTCAGCCGATGCCGCAGACACTGTCAGTACAAGAACACCGAACGCTATACCTACTTTTGACATGGTTAATCTTACCACGGATGCTTGTCAGAGTCAATATTCCTTTTATTTTGATGAGTTATGGTTGCTTTCAGCGCTTTTACTTTAAGTTTTGTGGTAACATTACATGTTCGCTGAAGAGAGTCCCTTGAAGGGTAATCTGCATATTGTGACATGAATAAAATAATTCCTATAGGAGAAAGTATTAGCAACGCTCTCGATCACGGACAGTCAATTCTCAAAAGGTTAAGCGTTGACATATTTACGACGGAGTCCGGAAAGGAAGCACTTGCCCTGGACAAAGCGCATGCCATGGATTTCATCGTCACCTCTCTGGAGACGACAGACATTGGTGGCGACAGCCTCTGCTCTCTGATGCGTCGAGATAATGAGTTGAATATTGTTTCACTGCTGATCACGTGCGCCCACAGTCCGCTCTGGGTTGATCGTGCTGCCCGTTGCGGTTCCAATGAGATTATAACAGAGCAGCCTGCCGAAAAGATCACTGTTCAGCTATCGATTCCTCGGCGACAGAAATACCGCGTGCTCCTGAAGGCATCAGTCACGGGGCAGCAATCGGGCGCATTCTTCTCTTGTCCTGCCGGGGAAATCGGCACGGTTAACGGCTACGGCATCCGCCTCCGGAGTCTTTCGCGCCAGGACCGGAAGGCCAAGGAAGCTTTTGTCCTATCACGCGTGGAACAGAAAGCTTGACGTCATGCAACAGGACGAATCCTTCGAGGTCGTCGACCTGAGCGGAAAGGTAATTGGGACCGCTCGCCGCACTGAACTGCACAGGAATCCCTCTCTCATCCACCGCGTCATTCATGTGCTGGTATTCAACCTGCAGGGTTTACTTCTGCTCCAGAAGCGTTCACGAAACAAGGATACGTCCCCCGGCAGATGGGACACCTCTGTAGGCGGACACGTCAATATCAGTGAAGACATCCGCACGGCGGCATTGCGAGAACTGCAGGAAGAGCTTGGCATTGTAGGGTGTACGATCAATTTTCTCTATGACTATTTTTTCAGCAATCAGATGGAGACCGAACTGGTAAGCACGTTCACCTGCGTTCATTGCGGTCCGTTCCGGATCAGCCGGGAAGAGATCGACGAGGTCCGTTTCTGGAGTATCGATGATATCGGAGTTGAGCTTAACAGCGGCAAATTCAGTGATCATTTCGTGGAGGAGTTTATTCGCTATGGAAAAGTCCGCGGTCGCCGTTAAGTCGTCCATCCTCTTTTGCGCGAGCAGGCATACAGAAGCGAGTATTTTCAGCCTTTCAATAGTTCAGGGTCGGTATGCGGAATAAAAAGGGCCCCCTGAAGGACATTCAGCAGATCAGGGTCTTCGCTCATCTGACGGTATGTTATAAGTGAGCGAATGTGTCTCACGTCATCGAGAAGGGAACTGTTCATCAGAAGCATGGCGGCTCCTCGCAGCGATGAATTGCCGATTGGCACCATCTTTTCCTGTTTTATGTCAGGGAGCATTCCGATATTTACCGCGCTTTCGCGGTTGATACCACACCCAAGTGCGCCGGAGAGGTAGATTTTGTCTATATCACCGATACCCATTCCGACAGACTTAAGGAAAACAAACAGGAAGGCAAACATTGCTGCCTTAGACCGCAAAAAATTCTTAAGCTCATGCTCCGTGAAAAGCAACTCTTTGCCGGAAGATCGGAAAACCCGATAGGATGCAACCCCGTCCTTGAGCACAACCCCTTCTTTTCCCCTATGGAACTTCCCGGCACGATCAATGATACCCTTGGTATAAAGCTCCGAAACAAGATCTATCAAACCCGATCCGCAAATCCCATGTGGATCCCCTCCGGATATTACGGTCAGGTGGGGCTCTCCTGTCCGTCTGTCGATAGCGACATGGCTTATCGTTCCGGGTTCCGCTCTTCTTCCGATGCCGGAGATACCGCCCTCGAGAGCCGGCCCCGCCGCGCCGGCACCTACCATGATCCATTCTTTGCATCCGAGTGTAATCTCGACATTCGTTCCTACATCCAGAAAAAGAACGGGAGACGTCTGCTCAAGCATCCCCATGGCGATCATACCGCTGATAATATCGCCACCGACATAACTGCCGGCGTTCGGAAACACATAGACAAGAGCCTTGGGGTGCACGGGGATGTCGACATCCCGTGCTGAGCAAAAGACTGCATGTCCGACTGCTGGTGTATTTGGTGCAATCGGTATATTGACTACGTCAAGCCCTAAAAAAAAATGCGTCATGAACGTGTTGCCGGCTACTGTCAGAGCATAAACGTTCTCACTGTCTACACGATTCTTGTCGCACAGGTCACGAATCAGGCGATGAAGCGCTTCGCGGAGCACCTGAACAAGATCCTCGCCCCTCCCCCTCATCGCCATCTGAGCACGCGCCAGAACATCTTCACCATACCCTGCCTGTGGGTTAGCCGTATCAAGCACTGCGATCTTTTTCTGTGCATTGAGATCATAAAGGGCGCATTCGATCGTCGTGGTACCAATATCCAGGGCTATTCCATACACCGTATCCGAGTTATTGATGTCAAGCACAACATAGCCCAAATCTGTGCAGCCTACAACCAGATCAAGCGCAAAATCATTCCTTCTCATTTCATAGGGCAGCCTCTGCATGATATCAAGAGGCACAAGTACCGGATAAAAACCGCGTTGCTCAAGTTCGGCAGTGAGGCGGTCAACGTCAGCACTTCTGTCCTGTTGTGTAGGTTTGGGAAGAACCACGGTAAAACCAAAGGCAAGGGGTCTATGACGCATAAACGGTTTTGCCCATATCCGAGATGTCATAACCGCCGAGGGCGGTCACCACGTTTCGGAATTCAGTACTGCCGCGGATAATATCGAGGAGCGCAGCAACATGCGGTAGCTCCGCAAAGGCGGTCGGTATAACAAGGTCATACCGCTCTCTTGCAACCGGAATAAATTCAAGATCGAGTGCCTGGGCTGCAGCAAGAATTCCCATGCCCATATCAGCAACGCCGGTCAGCACTGCAGATGCCACACCCATATGGGTATACTCTTCCCGCCCATAACCATTCACCTGGTGCGGGGATATGTTCTGATCTCTGAGGTGCTTGTCAGTCAGCAGCCGGGTACCGGACCCGCCCTGCCGGTTGATAAAACAGACGTCCTGTCGCCGCAGATCCCCGAACCCTCGGATATTCTTGGGATTTCCTTTCAAAACCATGAATCCCTGCTCGCGATAAACCAGATTGACCAAAAACAGTTTCCTGTCGCCAAGCATTTTTATAATAAAGGGTATATTATATTGCCCGGTTGCCTCATCAAGCAGATGCGTACCTGCAATATGAGCCACTCCGTTTCGTATTGCCATGAGCCCACCCATGGACCCTACGTGCGCAGAAGAGAGTGAGAACCCGGGGTGTTCCCGCTTAAGCAGGTTGGCAAGAAGGTCCAGCGCATTATCATGGCTGCCAATACATACGACGGTGTTCTCAATCTCATCCTTCGACCTCAGCATCTCGACCATAACCTCGGCACCGGCCCCGTATCCCTCTGACATGGCAGGAATCCTGACAAGGCCATCAGCACGAACAAGGGACATGAGAATGCCAGCGCCTCTGCTGATCGGAGTTGCAACCAGGTTTTCTCCGACCCTGCCAAGCTTTACCCTGAGAAATTCTTCTTGTCCGAGCGATGATGCAACCTGTCGCGAAAGCCGTGCAGTCATTGTTTCTGTTTCCGGAGGCTCTATTCCCTGCAACGTATGGATCAGTCTCTTCCCGAAGAGATGAAAGGTAATGAAAGCAGAGACCGGGTATCCCGGTATCCCCAGCACCGGCCTTCCCATGACCAGACCGAGTATCACGGGCTTGCCGGGCTTGATATCGACGCCGTGAAGGATAACCTCACCCAAATCGTTTATCAGTGCAGCAGTATAATCCTCTGAGCCCGCTGACGATCCGGCATTGATGACGACGACGTCATACAGCTCACATGCTTTTTTTAGCGTTTCCTGCAACCGTTCAGGATCATCAGGCACCGGACTGAACCGCACGGGCCTGCCTCCCCATTCTGCAACCAGAGACGCAAGAATTCTTGAATTGAACTCAATGATTGTTCCTTTCCGCAAGGGCTCGCCGGGTTCAATAAGTTCTGTGCCCGTAGGTATGATCGCAACCCTTGGACTTCTTCTCACCCGTATCTCGGTATGTCCACCGGAAAGGAGTGCGCCAATGTCGACGGGCCTGACCCGGTGATTCTCCGGGATAATCATTTCAGAGCTTACCATATCCTCTCCTATCACCCGTACATGCTGCCAGGGCGTCACCGGCGCCAGAATCTCAATATGGTCGCTCCCACCGCATTTTACAAGATTCACGTCTTCAATCATGATCACGGCACTGAATCCGTCAGGGAGAGGGTCTCCGGTGTCTACGGGGCGCGCATGATCAGGAATGCTGAGGGTCTTGGGGGATGCCTCAGAGGCGCCAAAGGTCTCCTTAAACCGGACAGCGTAGCCGTCCATGGCAGAAGAATGATAATAGGGTGACGAAACCGTTGCAAAAACCGGTTCCGCAGTGACTCTTCCGAGAGATTCATCCACCTTAACCGTCTCTGCCGGCATCAGGGTGATGTTGCTCTTCTCCAAGGCTTCCTGCCACGCCTGCAGTGCCTTATCCAGTGGCGTAATCTCTCGATAGATCCCTTTTCTCACAGCTTAACCCTCTGACATCATGAAACCGTTTCTACAATGCCCTCAGAAAAATGAATGGGAGAGTCGGCGCGGGGGATCCTAGGCAATGGATTCATTATTCTGCTGCATATTCGAGTTCAGCTGCCTCAGCAGTTATTGTTCGGTTTCTGCCTTGGTCCTTAGCACGATAGAGTGCAAAGTCGGCACACCTGATCAATTTTTCGTCACTATCTGCTTTTTCATCAGGCATGCCGGCAATGCCGATACTCACGGTTATGTTTCTGTCGAGTCTGCTGAAGGCGTTCTGTGCAATCATCAGCCTCATGCGCTCAGCAACGATCACCGCATGATCTTTTCCTGTACTCGGCAAGATAATCATGAACTCCTCACCTCCATACCGTGATGCGGTATCGATATCCCTGATACTACGTCCAAGAATCTCCGCCACCTCCCTGAGGACACTATCACCAACTGAATGCCCAAAGGTATCATTGATCCGTTTGAAGTGATCGATATCCAGCATTAGAAGTGAAAAAGGTGTATTGTAGCGCCTGGTCCGCTCATATTCACTCATCAGCACGTCATGAAAATGCCTCCGGTTGAAGAGACCGGTCAGTGCATCGGTGATCGCCATGTAGTTCACTTTATGGAGGAGTTCTTCAAGCTGGCTGTTCTTCAGTTTCAGTTCGTCCTGCAGGGCCTTTGTCCTGAGCAGCGCGTAGATCCTCGCGTTAAGCTCGAGTTCATTATAGGGTTTCGGCAGATAATCATCAGCCCCGATATGAAGGCCCGATATCTTGTCAGAAAGCTCCTTCTTTACGGTCAGCATGACCACCGGTATGCCTTTTGTGGTTTCCTCGAGTTTCAGCCATCTGCATATCTCATAGCCGTCCATGCCCGGCAAAATGACGTCGAGCAGTATGATATCCGGTCTTTCGGTCTTGACTGCCTTGATCGCATGAATGCCGTCCTCTGCCCACAATACCTCATACCCAACCTTCGAAAGAGCCTCTTTTGTGGCCGAAGCCTGAACAGGATCATCTTCTACAAGCAACACCTTGGCCTTCACCACTATTCCCTCTCCTTGTCTTTGCTTACATTAGCAGTAAAAACCACGATATTCAAGCTCTCTTTTATCACCCTCACGGGGTGTGTCAGCATCTTCAAAGACTGCTGGCAGCTATCCTCGATGTTTCTTCAGATACAAGATGGCAGACGATATGCATATGTTTTCTGCTGGCCCGGGACTCTGCCTTGGCCTTCGCTGCGTTGCAGATCTTCCTCAGCACATCGAACTTGCTGCCATAGTAGAGCCAGGGAAAAAGGTCGTTGATATCAGACGCCCCGAACGGTGCCAGCTCGTCATCAGATACGCCGTGTTTCCTGAGAAGATTCAGGACATCGAAGACGGGTGGATGAGACGGTATCCAGAGCGCGACCATAAGCAGATGCTCCCAGTCCGCGACGATATGCATCTTATCCACGCCCTGCTCTGCCAAAGAAAGAATGGATGCAAGGATATCATTGCCGGCCACGATATAGCGGCTGTCATCAAATAAAAACAGCTCCTGGTGGACTCTCTTTGATCCCGCATGCTGAGCGAGCACCAGTTCGCGGTACGCGTCTGCAGGCCTTTCCTCGCTCTTTCTCAGTGTATGCATCTTCTCATACTCCCGTCCGACGGCTCTGTCGCTTATCGTACCTGCAAAAAGATAACCGCCTCTATATGAAAGGTATTCGGGAAAAAATCGATCATTTGGGCCGATAGTATCTCATATTTCTCTCTTAATTTTTTCACGTCCCGTGCGAGCGTCGACGGATTGCATGATATGTAGATTATCCTGTCGGGGGCGTTTTCGAGCACTTTTTTCCCCACCTCAGCCGTCATCCCGGAACGAGGAGGGTCAAGTATCAGAAGATCTATCTTCTTCGGTATTTTGTACTTCTCTGCAGTGGACCGCACAAAACGACAATTCTTGAGCCGATTAAGCTTCAGGTTTCTCGTTCCGTCCTCAACAGCACGGGAATTCTCCTCGACAAGTATTATCTCCCGGGCATGTTCTGCCAGCGGCAGGGAAAAATTCCCTGCTCCGGCATACAGATCCAGGACTGCGCTGTTCGTCAGTGGTGCCGCCGCCTGCGCAATGGTCTCCGCGACCTCTGCATTCAGAGACCAGTGGGCTTGAAAAAATGTCCAGGGAGAAACCGTATACTTCAACCCCAGAAGGTTGAAGCCAACATAGCCGGCGCCCTCGGTCAGGGTATCATTGCAGGCGATACTCGAAATGCCTATTGATCGGAAACGTTCCGAAACACATACCTGTTCATCATCGCATCTCAGCAGGACCGCCGCTTCATCTCCGACGCAAAGGTGCACTTCCTTCACCCCCTGCGCAAGTGCGAGCCCCTTTATGTTCTTGAGCAAGCCGTTGATCTCATCTTTCATCAGGGGACACCCATCAAACTCTACGACATCGCGCGATGACTCCCGGAAAAAACCTATGGTTCCCTGCCGTGATACCTTGAACTGTGCCCTATGACGATAGTTCCATTGCACACCGCAAAGCGAAGGTCCCAGGTTCACATCTACCTTCCCGATCCTCGCCAGGGAGTCGACCAGCACCTCCTCTTTCATGCGTAACTGACGATCATAGGAAATATACTGGAGATGGCAGCCTCCGCATATACCAAAGACCGGACACTTCGGCTCCACCCGGTTCTCGGAAGGTTCGACAACCTGCGTCACCACGGCAAGCGTATAGTCGCGCTTCTTCTCCTGTACCGTTATTTCAACAACTTCACCGGGAATAGCTCCTTTGACAAGGATAATCCTCTCACCGCGCGCTACCGTATATCCGCCATATGCGGGCAGGAGAGGCTGTACGATCAATGCCCTTCATCCTTTCCCGTAAGCTTCTTAATGGTCGCCTTCAGTTCGGTAAGATCGGACGACTTTACGATATACGCCTCGGAAGCCCAGACGGAAAAGTCATCGCGGTAATCATATGCTGTTGACATGATGATCGGAAGCCGCGGCCGCTTCTCTTTCATCTGCCTCAGCAGCTTAATACCATCGATATCAGGCAGGTGAATATCGAGGGTCACAAGATCGGGCTGTTCCTTCTCGAATATCTCCAGGCCTTCCTGGCCGCTTGCGGCCGTAACGATTTCATACCCCTCTTCTTCAAGCTCTTCCTGATAGAGCCTGAGGATACTCTGGTCATCATCAACGATAAGTATTTTCATGACGTTCCCTCCTTTATAGGCAGATAAATTCTGAAAACCGTACCTTCGTCGAGTTTACTCTCCACTTCAATCCTTCCTTTATGTTCCTGGACGATACGATGCGTGATCGCAAGTCCGAGCCCTGTACCCGATGATTTCGTGGTATAAAATGGATTGAAGATCGACGGCAGTTCTTCTTTGGGGATACCCTTGCCTGTGTCACGGATTTCGAGCAGGACCTCATGATCCCGTGCGAACGTTCGAATAACTATAGCTCCGGCCCCTGAAAGGGCCTGGACAGCGTTTGTGATGATGTTCACAATTGCTTCCTTCACCCTGTTCGGGTCAACAAAGATCTCAGGGATCTTCCGATATTCCTTCTTCAGGACAACGCCGCGTTCTTCAATATCTGACTCCATGAGCCGGATAATGTCGTCCAAAAGCAGATTCAGATCGACGGGTTCTTTTGCCAGACGCGCTTCCTTGACAAAACCGAGTATCTCCTTCAAGATACCTTCAAGTCTCGATACCTCCTTCACAATGATTCCTGCATATTCCTGCAGATTACCGTCAAGCTTCTTCTCGAGCCTTTTGGCGAATCCACCGATAGAAACGAGAGGGTTCCTGATTTCGTGCGCTACCTTCGCAGCAACCTCTCCAAGTGCTGCCATCTTCTCCGAAATCACAAGCTTCTTCTGCAGCTGTTTCAGCTCGGTAATATCCCGCACCACATGAACAGATCCGATAAACTCACCGGAAGAATCAAAAATAGGGGAACTGGACGTAAGAAGGGTGCCGCCAAGATGAGGATCGTCCAGTTCCTCGATATATGCCTTTTTCGTACTTACCGTTTTGTGGTGAGGACATTTCACGTAAGGCTCCGACGTGCCATGGAAGAGCTCATAACATTTCCTTCCAAGAATCTGGTCTTCAGGAAGCTTCAACCTATTCATGACTGCCTTATTGATTCTCTTGATGACGTAATCACTGCTATTGAAATACACCATATCTGACATCGATGCGAAAATATTCTCAAGCTGCTGCTCAGCCATGGTCATCTGTTCAAAAAGCCGGGCGTTTTCTATAGCGGAAGCCATCTGATTCGAAAAACTTGCCAGGAACTGCATATCCGCCTCGGAAATTTCTTTTCTGTTAAAGTAGTTGTCGACCCAGATAAGTCCAATCACCTTGTCACGCGAGACAAGGGGTACGACAGCATATGCCTGTGTGCCAAGCTGCTGGATGAGCAGCGCATCAGCAAGGTGTTCCGCTCTCACGTCATGGACGTTGTAGGGCGCTTTATCCTTCACCGCCCGCGTCAAGATCGTTTCATCATCAAGGGATATTTCTATACCCATCGCGAGACGTTCAAGGAATGATTTCTCCTGAACCGGCGCGTTCACAATATCCTGCATGATATCATCCAGTGTCTTGCTTTTCAGAGATAAATCGTCCCATATCCTCCACGCCTCCTCCGGCGTTGCAGGCCCGACACCCATGACGCCCTTCAGCGTCCGTCCTTCGTCATGGAGCAAAAAGAGAATTGCGCGATTGAATCCCATACCATCGCTCATGGTAACGGCGGTCAGGACCATTCTGAGCAGCTTATTGAGTTCCAGCGTGCTCCTCATGGCAGAACTGATAAAGAAAAGCCTCGACATCTCCTGGCTGCGCCTGATCAGTTCCTTTTCAACGCGCTTCTTCTCTGATATATCACGCGATATCCCACAAATACCGATCACCTCTCCTGCCGCGTCTTTGATAGGGGACAGGGTAAGGCTGACCTCGATGATGGCCCCGTCCTTTTTCCTTCGCAACGTCTCAATATCTTTCAGCACCTCTCCCTGCTTCAGGCGCGCAATATTCTCGTTCTCACCTTCGCGGATAGTGTCAGGAATGAATGGCAGAAACTTTCCGATGACCTCCTCTTCTGAAAATCCAAAGATCTTTTCTGCGCCCTCGTTCCATGATGTGACGATTCCATCGAGATCGCTGGTGACGATAGCATCAGGTGAATTATCGATAATGCTTTCGAGGTATTCCTTGGTCTGGATAACTTCACGGTAGAGGCTCAGCGTTTCTTCCTGATAGAGTATCCGTTCGGTGATGTCCATGATGAAGACAACACATTCAGCTACTTCGCCCTTTTCATCCCGTATCGGATATGCCGTGAGTTCGGCATAATTCACGCCACGGGACTGGGTTATGGAATTGATGTCACCGGTTTCAAAGGTAGGCTTAGATGCGCAATGGGGACAGATGCCGATCTTCTCATGAAAGATCTCCTGACTGTCTTTTCCGATCAGCGCACTGCACGGAATTCCAACCCAGTCCTCTATATATTTGTTGGCAGATGTGACGATAAAATTCCGGTCGAGCGTTATGATACCCCCCTGCACACTGTCAAACAGGATATTGAGCCTCTTCTTTTCCTCGACTGCCAGTCGCTGTCTGCTGATCTCTTCTTCAAAGATCCTCGCTTTCTCGATCGCGATGGAAGAGATCGATGCAAAACCCTCAAGGGTGCTCAGGTCATCTGTCGAAAAAGGTATCTGCCCACCCCTGCCATCATGCTTATCATAGAGACTCAGGGTTCCGATAACAGCATCGCCCACCTTGAGCGGCACACACACCGCGGTCTTGATATCAAGTCCCGCGACCTTCATATTCACAGATATTTGGTCGGTATCCTCAACAAGCATCGGTTCACCGTGCTCTGCCACCCAGCCGGCGATTCCCTCACCACGTGCCAGCTGGAGAGACTGCTCGACATCCCTGCTGAGACCGTAAGAAGATTTGATCTTCAGGGCATCTTCTTCAAGCAGCCTGATGATGCATCCGCGCGAAGAGACGAGACGCGCGATCTCCTCTGTGATCTTCCGCAGCAGCGTGTCAAGGTCAAGAAGTGACGTAATGGCCCTGCTCAGGTCAAAGAGGACCGTCATCTTTTCCGCATGCTGCCTTGCTGCCTGATAGAGTTCCGCATTGCGGATAACAACGGCAACCGTATGCGAAATGATCTTTAGGACCTTTTTCTCATCCTCTGAGAATGTATATGCTGTCTGATTGCGAATGATCATCATACCAATGCACGTGACATCACGAATTATCGGGACTACGACCCCGGACTCCTGCCGGTCCGTTGTCAGCCCGAACCCCAGCATCACCTCTCGGAAATCCATGGCAAGGACCTGATCCGGTTTTTCGCAAACTTGCAGGGGAGAAAGACCGCCCCGTGAGAGGTTCTGATTGATCAGCGCATCCTTCGGGTCATTTGAAGCCTCAAGATGAAACGTGGCATTGTCTAAACCACGCATGTAGATGGCGCAACTGCCGTAATGCATTTTTGCGGCAACGGTTTCGACGATATATTGAAAAACAGCCTTCAGTTCAAGGGTTGTACCTGCCACCCGCGCGATATCGAGAAGCAGTTCCGTCTCATCCAATTTGCTCTTCAGTTTGACGGTAAAAGACTCAAGCTCAGCTACCATATCATCAAATCTGCGTGCGACAATGCCAAACTCATCGACCCTGTCCATATGAATCCGATATGAAAGATCCCCCCTGCTGATCTTTCCGGTCGCTTTCAAGAGTTCGTTGAACGGGTCTGATATGGTTCTGCGGATGCCGATGAAAAGAAGCAGCGACATGAGCAATGTGAAGATGATCAGCGACGCATGATAGGCGATCATCCGTTTTTTTGACTTTTCCGCAGACAGCACAGCATGGGTAATCGCCGTGAGGGAAGATTCCTGCGCTCCGTCGATCCGCATTATGATATCGAGCGCCACAGCCTCTATATTCTTTATATATTCAAGACCCTCCGGCGTGCCGGTTAGGTCTGGCCTGCTCAGAATAGTCCGGGATGAATCCAGTATGCTCTGGAAATCTCTGCTTATCACCTGAAGAACATCCCGGTGCTCAGATTTTACGCTGAGGTTTCCAAAACTCTTGTAGACCTGGGACAGTTTATTGCCGTAGAGTTTTTTGTATTTGATATCACCGGTGAACCCCCATTCCCTGACCATCTCAACAAAATCACCAATGCTCCTGTCCAGTTCGTTCAGCAACTTTGTGTCTTCGCTGACCGTGGCGAGTGACATCATATGCTGGTTCAGTGCATCAAAAATCAGAATTGAGCCAGAGGCGAGGATCCCAATAATCAATAAGAATACCGACAGCAGCAGGGAAAGCTTATTGCGCAGGGTCATGCCAGTACCTTCTTCGCCGCGTTCCCGTATAGTGCGAGATACTCTGCAGCTGAACTTCTCCAGGAAAACTCCCTGCGCATACACTGTTGAATAAGTTTCGTCATGCTCCCCGGATCCCGAGAGACACACAAGGCGCGTTTTACCGCATCTTGAAGCGCTGCCGGCGTGAAGTCCCGGAAAAGAATACCGCTCCCCTTTTCCCGGAGATGATCATAATCATCGATGGTATCTGCAAGCCCCCCCGTCTTTCTTGCAATGGGAACTGTCCCATATCGCATGGCAATAAGCTGTCCGATCCCGCAGGGTTCATACTGGGACGGCATAAGGAAAAAATCGGCCGCGGCATAAATATGGTGTGCAACGGTCTCCTCAAACCCGATCGTAATCTGTACCTTTCCCTTGTGCTGCCGGGCCTTACTGGTGAAAGCTGCATGATAGGCTTCATCCCCCTTTCCCAGGACGGCAATGGTAACACCCAGGGCTATGAGTTCATCAAATGAGCTCAGGAACAGATCAAGCCCTTTCTGACTTGACAGCCTGCTTACCATGCCGAGAAGCGGCGCTTTCCAGGTTGCGATGCGTGCTTGCTGGCAGAACGTCCGCTTGCATTCCTGCTTACCCTTGAGTTCCTGCACACTGTAGACTGCCGGCAGCAGCGAATCGTTAGCGGGGTCCCATTCACCAGGGTCGATCCCATTAATGATTCCGTACAGGTCATCCTGTCGCAAGCGAAGAATACCGTCAAGGCCGAATCCCTGCTCGGGGGTAAGTATCTCATCAGCATAGGTGGGGCTGACCGTGTTGAGAATATCCGCATACAGCAGACCTGCCTTGAGAAAGTTCAGCTGCCCATAGAACTCGAGCTTCTCAGGAACAAAAAATTCCCGGCCAAGACCCGTATATGCCATGGCGCCTGCATCAAAAATGCCCTGATACCCGAGGTTGTGCAATGTGAGGAGTGTAACGGTCTTCTTGAATTGTTTATATCCAGCGTAAAGCGTCCTCAGGTACAGCGGGATCAATCCGGTCTGCCAGTCATTACAATGTATGATATCCGGCTCAATACCAAGAGCATGGCAGGTCTCAAGGACCGCCCTCGCGAAAAAGATGTAACGGAGTGCATTATCCGTATAATCTCCTTCACCGGTCCCGTAAAGCTCAGGCCTGCCAAAAAAGGCATCGCATTCGACAAAGTATGCTTCGGGACGTTTCCCTCGGTCTGAAGCCCAAATGACCCCTTCGATTTCGAAGTTCCCCATGGGGACCCGTACGGTTTTTCCTGTCCTAACCAGTCTAAACCGCTTCCTGATGACCGAATACAGGGGCAGAATCAGAGAAACGTTCAGCTTGTCCTTTCGGAATTCCTTGAGCAGCGCCCCGGTTACATCAGCGAGACCACCTGTCTTTGCATACGGAACGGCCTCGGAGCATGCGATAAGAAGGTTCAAATCCTGGCCTCACGCATGAACTTCGCAGACTCTTCAGGGGGGGTAGGATTGATATAAAAGCCTGACCCCCATTCAAACCCCGCTATCCTCGTAAGTTTAGGCACGATCTCTATATGCCAGTGATAATAGTCATTGATCTCATCATAAAATGGTGACGTATGAATAACAAAATTGTACGGAGGCGTGTCAAGGATCCTGTCCATCTGCCTCAGGATCCGCTGGAAGATCTCTGCAAGCTCGGAAAAGTTTTTCTCCGGGGGCCTGAACATAGAGTCATGGTGCTTCGGCAGTATCCACGTCTCGAATGGTGCGCGGGGTGCAAAAGGTGCAAGCGCAACATATTTGGCATTCTCATAAATGACCCTTTTCCCGTCGGCAATCTCCTGATTGATGACATCGCAAAAAATGCACCGCTCCTTGAACTCATAGTGCTGCCGTGCAGAGTCCAGCTCCTCCTTGACCAACTTGGGAACAATGGGAAGAGCAATCAGCTGCGTATGGGTGTGCTCCAGTGATGCGCCGGCAACCTCGCCTTCGTTCTTGAATACGAGACAGTACTTGAAGCGCTGGTCTTTTTTCAGGTCCGAAAGCCGTAGAAATGCTGCCCAGAGCACATCCTCTACAGCCTTCTGCTGCATGATAGAAAGAGAGAGATTGTGATCAGGCGTTTCGATGATGACCTCATGCGCACCCACTCCGTTCATCTTGTCAAAAATGCCCTCGCCGGTCCTGTTCAGGTCGCCATAGATCTGAAGAGCGGGAAATTTGTTCGGCATTACCCTCAGGCTCCACCCCGGTCCATTGGCCAATGAACCGGCCGGCCTGAAGGCCATGATCTCGGGAGGTGTCGTATATTCATTTCCCGGACAGAAGGGACAAAACCCCCCTTTTTTCCTCTGTGTTGTCGAGAGAAAATCTGTCGGACGTTTTCCCCGCTCAACCGATATAATCACCCACCGACCTACGATGGGGTCTTTTCTGAGTTCAGGCATACTACCTCCCTCTCTGCATGCACGCGGCACATCCGCTCAGCTGCATGTTTTATATTGCTGATTTTCGTTATTATATCACAGAACTTATGTGCGTAAATGAAGCCGGCATTTCATCATAAGCTTCTTAACGGATCCTTCGGAGACCCCTGCTTACACGTGAGGATTCTCAGGGAGAGGCGGTCGCTGCTCTTTGACCTCGGAGATATCCACACTCTTTCTCCTGCCTCGCTCAACCGCATCAGTGACGTTTTCATTTCCCATGCGCATATCGATCATTTCATAGGTTTTGATCTGCTGCTCAGGGCGTCATTGAGAAGAACAGCCTCCCTCACGCTTTATGGTCCGGCCGGAATCATCAGGAACGTCGAAGGGAAGCTGAGAGGATACTCCTGGAACCTCGTCAGGGGATACCCCCTCGTGATCTCTGTCCTGGAATATGATGGCAGGTTTCTTCGCCGAGCAGAGTTTCGCGCTGAATCGCGGTTCATGAAACAGACAGCGCCGCGTGCCTCGTCCAACGGTGTGCTGATTGAAGAACCGTTGTTTACGGTCAGAGCAGCGGTGCTCGACCATGGGATTCCCTGCTTGGCGTTTTCCCTTGAAGAACCATTCCGCATAAATATCGATAAGGACAGGCTTCTCAAGAAAAATCTTTCGGTTGGTCCCTGGCTCACTGAACTCAGGCAGAAAGTCAGGGAAGGCACTCCTGCAGGATCACTTGTTATCGGAGGAAAACGATTTCCCGTCAGGAGGCTGCTCGATATCATAAGGACAGGCAGGGGACAGAAGATATGTTTTGCAACCGATGTCGGCATTAGCCGCACCAATGCCGAGAGACTGATCGAGCTGGCCGAACATGCTGACATACTGTATTGTGAGGCGTATTTCAGGGAAATGCACAGGGATCTCGCAACTGAGCGCTTTCACCTGACAACACGGGAATGCGGCCGCATCGCACGCCTGGCCGGTGTAAGGAACCTCCATCCCATGCATTTCTCACCGAGGTACCATGGGTACGAAAAAGACTTGATCAGAGAGGTTAAAGAGGAATTCTGCAGGATGGTTTCTTGTTGAAAACTTTTTTCATGCAGTTTTCCCTTAAGGACGACTGCGCAGCATCATCAGAGAATGTGATGGCGATGCTGCTTGCAGGAACACGCACCTCTGCACTCTGTCAGTGCATAATTTCTTCGTCTTTGCACCCTACAGATCGGAAACAGGCAAGAGAGCGCTAGCCCGGATTATGCATGATTAATGCGGGCTAAGGAAGAGAGGGATCCTGTAGGTCTGTATAGGGCTCTTATGTGGGAGATAGGGGACTAAGAACACTTCACCGGCGACCTCTGCAAGACCTACTGGACGATCTTGAGACTGATATCCGCTGCAGTGACCGAATGCGTCAGCGCACCGACCGAAATCATATCAACTCCTGTCTCTGCGATTTGCCTTACATTATCGAGCGAGACATTACCCGAGGCCTCAAGCAAAACCTTGCCCGCAGCAATTTTTACTGCTGCTGCCATATCCTGAATAGACATGTTATCAAGCATGATGATATCAGGTCTGACAGCAAGGGCTTCTTCAAGGTCCTTCAGATTCTCGACCTCGACTTCGATCTTTGCAAGATGATGGCCGGTCTTTGCGAGCGAGACCGCCTGCCGAATACCCCCAACCGCCTCGATATGGTTGTCCTTTATCAGGATGCCGTCATAAAGACCGAAACGATGGTTCACGCCACCACCCATTCTGACCGCATATTTTTCCATGAACCGATGGCACGGCGTTGTCTTGCGCGTATCCAATATCCGTGTGCCCGTACCGGAAACTGCCTCAACGAACCGTGAGGTAAGTGTCGCTATGCCGGAGAGCCTCTGCAGGATGTTGAGACTCGTCCGCTCCCCTGCAAGAAGCAGCCGGGTCTTTCCCGAGACCTCACCCAGCACATCACCTCTTCGTACCTTTGCTCCCTCTGCCTGAAACGTTTTGCATGCTACCGTCGGATCGAGGAGATGAAATACCAGCTGTGCAAACGGAAAACCGGCCAGTATAAAGTTACCCTTTGCAATGAAAAGCGCCCTGGCCTCACTCTCTTCGGGAATAATAACAGACGACGTAATATCGCCGTGACCGAGATCTTCCTCTATCGCATGCCGCAACAGCTGGGTCACACTCGCGGGAATATCCATCATGCCTGTTTGCCTTTGAGGTCAAGCATCTTCTGAAGATTCTCCTTTATCCTTTCCATCTTTTTCGTACAGTCATCATATTTATCCTTCTCTTTGGCAACGATCTCTTTGGGAGCCCTGCTGACAAAGTCCTCGTTGCGGAGCTTTTTACCGAGGAACTCCGCGGTTTCCTCGAGCTTTGCCATTTCCTTCCTGATACGCTCTATCTCAAGGTCGATATCGAGCAATCCCTCGAGAGGAACGAATACCTCGACATACGATCTTACCGCAACAGACGCCCCGCTCGGTTTCTCCAGATCTGCGCCGATCTTCAGGATATCTGCCCGGGCAAGCTTCTGCAAAAACAGCAGGTTTTCTTCAAGGATTTCACGCACGCGATCTGAATGTGTCTTCACCAGGGCCTTCAGCTCCAGCGTCGGCGATAAATTAAGCTCTCCACGTATCGTTCTGACCGCAGTGACAGCTTCCATCAGGACTTCCATCTGATCTTCCGCGACAGGGTCCCGGGGAATACCTTCCGGAAAGGCTGCCGTGACAATGCTGATACCCTCATGAGGCATCGTCTGCCAGATCTCCTCGGTAACAAAGGGCATGAACGGGTGGAGCAACCTGATCGTCCTCTCCAGAAGGTACAGCAGACATTCCTGAACAGCCGTCTTTTCTCCCGAATCTCCGTACAATACCGGCTTCACCATCTCGATATACCAATCGCAGAGTTCGTGCCAGATGAAATGGTACATACTGCTGGCAGCATCATTGAACCGGTATTCCTCAAGCGCCTTGCGAACATCCTCTGTGGTTGCCGACAACCTGCTGACGACCCATCGGCTTCCCACGTCAAGGCCATGCATATCGGGAAATGCGGGAAGAGCTTTCCCTTCGGCGTTGGCAAGGATAAAGCGTGCAGCATTCCAAAGCTTGTTCACAAAATGGCGGTATCCTTCCACCCTTTCCTCGGCGAACTTCACGTCGCGACCCTGGGCTGCAAAGGCAGCAAGGGTAAACCGGAAGGCATCGGTTCCGTATTTGTCCATCATAACGAGCGGATCGATCACATTACCCTTGGATTTCGACATCTTTTGACCGCTTGCATCCCTGACGAGGGCATGGATATAAACATGCCTGAATGGCACATCATCCATAAACTGGATTCCCAGCATCATCATACGGGCAACCCAGAAGAAGATGATGTCAAAGCCGGTGACCAGTACGGAAGTCGGATAGTACTTCTGCAGTTCCTTTGTCCGCTCAGGCCAACCCAGGGTGGAAAAAGGCCAGAGGGCCGAAGAAAACCAGGTATCCAGCACATCTTCTTCCTGCCTGAGACGGACGTTCCCGCATTTCGCGCATTGCTC
Source organism: Nitrospirota bacterium (assembly GCA_003252075.1). Lineage (GTDB taxonomy): Bacteria > Nitrospirota > Thermodesulfovibrionia > Thermodesulfovibrionales > UBA6898 > UBA6898. The sequence goes on along the minus strand of QKDO01000117.1, from coordinate 11,035 downwards.
AGGCTCTCTACGTGCGACCATGACCGCGCCGCAGTCACAGAACCAGGCAGGGATCCTGTGCCCCCACCAGATCTGGCGTGATATGCACCAGTCCTTGATATTTTCCATCCACGCAAAGTAGGTATTTTCCCAGGCCTTGGGCACGAAATCCGTTTTCCGGTCATGTACTGCAGCCACGGCCTTTTGCGCCAGAGGTCCAACTTTCACGTACCACTGCAGTGCAGGCAGCGGCTCAATGATCGTCTTGCAGCGGTAGCACTGGCTGATCGCGTGGTTATACCTTTCCTGTTTGTCAAGAAATCCGGCATCCCGGAGGTCCTTGATGACAGCCCCCCTGCACGCATAGCGGTCCATGCCAGCATAGCGTTCTCCGGCATCGGCAGTCATCGTACCATCAGGAGCTATTACGGTGAGAAAGGGAAGCACCGGCGACTGTCTCTTTGCCATGGCCTCATCATTAAAGTCATGCGACGGTGTGACCTTCACTGCTCCCGTGCCGAAGGCCGGATCAACAGACGCATCTGCGATGACCGGGATGCTCCTTCCCGTGAGAGGAAGGGCTATGGCCTTGCCTATCGCAAAGCGGTATCGAGTATCTTCAGGATTTACTGCGACCGCAGCGTCACCGAGCATGGTCTCAGGCCGCGTCGTCGCTACCGAGATATGTCCGCTTCCGTCTGCAAAAGGGTATCGCATGAAGGTCAATCTGCCTTCAATGTCCTCATGCTCGACTTCTATGTCAGAAAGTGCGGTATGGCATCTCGGACACCAATTGATCAGTCTGTTGTCGCGGTAAATAAGGCCCTGCTCATAGAGGCTTACAAATACCTCATTGACCGCACGGGAGAGTCCTTCATCAAGCGTAAACCGTTCACGCGACCAGTCGCAGGATGCACCGAGCCTTTTGAGCTGATTGCTGATCCTGCCCCCGTACTCAGCCTTCCAGGTCCATATGCGCTCAATGAACTTTTCCCTGCCGAGAGTATGGCGGTCGATGCCTTCTGACGCGATCTGCCGCTCTACGACATTCTGCGTCGCGATACCGGCATGATCCATACCGGGTATCCAGAGCACATTATAGCCGGACATTCGTTTCCAGCGGATAAGGATATCCTGGAGTGTAGCGTTCAGGGCATGTCCCATATGGAGTGTGCCGGTAACGTTCGGGGGTGGGATGACAATCGTGAAGGGCTCGGCAGCATCATCAGGGTCAGCAGTAAACAGGCCTCTGCTCAGCCAGAATGCATACCATTTCTTCTCTGTATGTTCAGGTTGATAGCTCTTCTCTAATTCAGCCATGGCAAGAAAAACGGGGAATCGGATGCTCCGCTTCCCCGCCCGTATCAAAAATCGTAACGTTTAGAATTCTGACTTGATCTTTTCGATCTCTTTCGAGATCATCGATCCCGCAAGGTCAGGGACTGTCTCCCAAATGACCTTTTCAACCTCTGCGGTCAGGGATGAGATTGACCCCTTCAATATCTCCTTAAGCATCTTCTCCGCAAGCTCTGGGGCAACCTCCCAAAGAACCTTTTCAACAGACTCCTTCATTGCCGGTATGAGCGATTGCAGGATCGTCTCCTTGATATCAAGAGAAGACAGGAAAGTATCGACGCGATCCCTAACCGTCTGTTCAAACAGGGACATCATCTCTTCTTTTGAAGGTGTAACGCTCTGCGGTGGGACCATTTCTCCCGTCAGCTTGGTCCCGGGAACTTCCTCACGCAGGGGAGTGAAGAAGGGCTCTTCTGCCATGCTCTCTTCAGGAAGCTCGATCTCCTCGCCTGCAGCTACCTCTGAGGCGAGATCGATCCTTTCTTCAGCACCTGCCTCGGGAACATCCTCCATGGACCAGAGGTCCTCTTCCGGCTCTTCCCGGTCAACCGCGTGTGCCGCCTCTTCCGTCTCCTCTGCAAGTTCGAATACATCCTCCCCAGATTCAGCTGCTGCTTCGGCTTCAACCTCAGCGTCGGGCTCCAGAGGAACTGCCTGCGCTTCTTCATCTGCTGCACTCATGGTAAGCACGGCATTAACCTTGCTGATCAATTCCTGAGACTCAAATGGTTTAATAACAGAATCATCAGCCCTCACCTCGCTTGCCAGTTCTTCGTCAATCGGTTCAAAAGCTCCCGCAAGAAGAATGACCGGGACATGCGAAAGCTCGGGGCTCTTCTTGATTCTGTCACAGAGCTGATATCCGTTCACCTTCGGCATTTCTATGTCAGCGAGGACAATATCAGGCTTGAAACTTGAGAGAATATTCAGGGCGTCTTCACCGTTGCTCACAGATTTTATCTCAAAATCTTCCTCGGCGAGTACCAGCTCCACCACCTTCTGTATGGTTATACTGTCATCCGCGAGTAACAGCTTGCGAGCCATTCTTCACCTCAATTAAAGTATTTTGAGAAATTCTATTGCTAAGTACTCAAAAAGTCAAGACTTTTCAGCGTCATCTCGCACATATGAAAGGGCTGAACCGACGGTTCAGCAGGAAGAAACACCTCAACCGCCGCCGGAAAAACCGCCTGCGGAAACCGCGGGTGAAATGCTCTTTCCGGAGCCGGAAGAACAGCAGAATGATGACAACATCTTCTTAACATCGCCCGAAGAACACTTCGGACATTTTGTCTCCTTCTGGTCACCGGTAACACGCTGCAGAAGAGAGAACTGTTCGCTGCACTTCAGACATATATATTCATAAATAGGCATACAGACCTCCCAAAGGTATTATTTCTAAGCCTTAGTTTACCTTTCACGCAAAATACAAGTCAACTACGGCCAAAGTGTACATTAAGGAAATACCTGATATAATGATGGCATGAAAGAAGCCCTCCTGTACGACAGCCGTGACAACGGAGAAGTGAAATGCAGATTGTGCATGCACACCTGTCTCATTAAGAAGGGGCAACGGGGCATTTGTGCAGTGCGGGAGAACAGGAATGGCACGCTTTACAGCCTTGTCTACGGCAAAGTCGTCTCCATGAACGTTGACCCCATAGAAAAAAAACCGCTTTTTCATTTCCTTCCGGGTTCGACGTCCTTTTCTCTCGCTACGGCTGGATGTAATTTCAGATGCAAGCACTGTCAGAACTACGAGATATCACAGTACCCGCAGAAGCGGACATTCGACATTCCCGGCAGGGATATGCATCCTGACCAGATCGTTGATGCTGCAGTCCGTCAAGGATGCCGAAGTGTCTCTTACACCTACACAGAGCCGACGATCTTCTTCGAGTTCGCCTATGACTGCGCACAGTTAGCAAAAGAAAGAGGTCTAAAGAACGTCTTTGTCTCGAACGGTTACACCGGACCTGAGGCGGCAAGGCTCATTGCCCCTTTCCTGGATGCCAACAATGTCGACCTTAAGGGAAGTGACGCATTCTATCGTGAAATTTGTGGTGCACGTCTTCAGCCGGTAAAAGATACGATCATACTGATGAAGGAACTCGGTGTCTGGCTGGAAGTGACAACACTTATCATCCCCGGTCTGAATGATTCTGAAAAAGACCTTACCGACATTGCTGAATTCATCGTGTCCGTTGATCCCGGCATCCCCTGGCATGTAAGCCAGTTCTATCCTACCTACAAACTCGTTGACAGACCGAGGACACCCGTCGCCACGCTTCGTCACGCGTGCGAGATCGGGTACAAAGCAGGACTCAGGCATGTCTATGAAGGAAATGTGCCGGGAGAGGGAGGAGAAAATACCTACTGTCCCTCCTGCAAAGAGCTGCTTATTCAGCGTTTGGGATATAGCATCCAGGCGAATATCATGATCCATGGCACCTGTCCGTCATGTCAAACCCGCATCAGCGGCATATGGGATAAAGGTGAGAAGCAGCAATAAAGGAAATGCCGGGAATCCGTCTGCGGGATTTATAAGGAAAGCTGCAGTTTCATGATCACGGCGTCTTCATCCGGAGCGGTATAATAACGTTTCCGTACCGTGATCATGCCGAAGCCTGACTTTTCGTACATGCGGAGCGCAGCCTCATTCGAGATCCTCACTTCAAGAAAGAGGGCTTTGCAGGCTCTTCCTGAAAGCAGTCCGATCACGTGAGCGACCATGTGAGCTGCCATACCCCTTCTGCGGTATTCGGGATGTACCGTGACATTGAGGATATGCCCCTCATCAAGCACCTGGTCAGCGCAGATATAACCGACAATTTTTTCTCCGGACCGCACCACCTTCGCCACGGACAATGGCTTGTATATCTCGTTCATGAAGAGTGTTCCTGACCAGGGTGTCGTATACGACGCCAGTTCGAGAGACAGCACCTCAGAAACGTCTTCCGGTCTCATGTCGTTCATGACAAATTCCGCTATAGACTTTTCAACCATTTTACCTCAGCCTCTGATTTCCTGACATACAGGGGCTCAGCAGTTGCAGGATCAGCATATTCTGACCGCCGGGCCTTCTGAACTCCGAGCAGGGCAATGTTCGCAGGAGACGGCACCATCTTATGCAACGGCGCGGCAAGAGCTCTTTCTCCCAGTGCAGACAGAATCCTGTCCCAATACCGCATCGCGCCTTCACCGGCAAGGACAACGGGACCGTCGCCATCCCGCAAAAGGTCCTCGGGTCTCATTGCTGTCTCCGGCACCAGGGTCACGAACCTATCTCCTTTCCAGAGAAACAGCGCTGCATAGACCTCACCTTTCCGTGCATCGAGCATGACACAGACAGGATGCTTGCAGTAAGGGAAATTCCATGCAAGGGCTTCGAGTGTCGGGATGAGGACCAGGGGCTTGCCCGCCGCATAACAAAGCCCTTTCGCGGTAGCCAGTCCTATCCTCAGGCCGGTGAACGATCCGGGGCCAGAGGCTGCCGCCACTGCATCGATCGCATCAAGTGTTACGCCTGACTGTTTCAGCGCCCAATCTATTGCGGTCATCATGCGCTCAGAGTGCGTCGTCTTGACGTTTAACCGGATCTCGGCGATAAGACCGTTCTCATCAGCAATGGCAACGCCCCCGAGCATGGTGGACGTTTCAAGAGCAAGTATCTTCATGGTCTGTATTATATCGCATCCCGTGGCTGCAAGTGCGTGCGGGCGTACATCATCGCTGCGATCAGGCAAATTACCCCTGAAACAGTAACCGCGCGGGGCGTACCCATACGGTCTGCAATAAGGCCCATGATCGCATTGCCTATCGGCACGGTACCGAGGAACACAAGAGAATAAACGGACATGACCCTTCCTCGTAGCGCATCCGGCACCGTTATCTGAATAAAACTGTTCGCAACCGCAAGGTAGCTCACCATACCCCATCCGCAGGCCATGATCGCAAGTAGCGAGAACCAGAATTTCCCGGAAAGAGAAAATACGAGCAGGGCTGCGGAAAAACAGAGACTGGTCAATGCCATGAACCGCGGCTTGTTCCTGATATCACCCCTGAGGGCAATATTGAGGGCAGCAGTCAATGCGCCGATACCGGAAGACCCGACAAGAAACCCCAAACCCTTCGCCCCCCGTTGAAACACCTCCGCGGCAAAAACCGGCAGAAGGCTGATATAGGGGAGCCCTATGATGCTGAACACCGCGATCAGGGAAAAGACATTCCGGATATCCCTGCTGTCAACTACAAACCTGATACCCTTCGCAAAATCTCTCCGCATGCCTTCAGATTTTGACCGAATCTCGCCTCTTGCCTCTATGCGGTAGAGGGCAGTGATCACAGCAACAAAGCTCAGGGCATTCAGATAAAAACATGCAGGGATGCCAAGATATGCGATGGTCATCCCTGCGATAACAGGACCGATAATGCGTGCGCCATTGAAGGCCGCAGAATTCAGTGCAATGGCATTCACGATATGACCCTTACCCACCATTTCTGCCAGGAAAGACTGCCGCACAGGGATGTCCAGGGCATTGATCGTCCCCAACAGGGCACCAAGCATGGCAACGTGCCAGAACGTCACTACGCCGCTGCTGGTGAGAAGACCGAGAGACAATGCAGGCAAGATCGACAGCGCCTGGGTAAGCAACAGGAGGTCTCGTTTGGGATACCGGTCTGCAATGACTCCGCCAAACAAGGAGAAAAGAAGTATGGGAAGAGAGGATGCCGCCGCAACCATCCCAAGATGCAAAGGGGATTTTGTCAAACTGTAAACAAGCCATCCCTGCGCCACTGACTGCATCCACGTCCCGGAAAGGGATATGATCTGACCAATCCAGAAGAGCCTGAAGTCTCTGAAAGAAAAGGCGGAAAACCTCTCGCCGGACATGATCTCCATTACGTTACCCGCATGATCTCCCCAGGAAATTGCCGGTGGTGCACGCGGGCTACCGGGCCCTGCCCTCAGCGATGCGACGGACCATAAACGCAAAGCCAAAGAAGACAACATTGATCACGACGATCGACGCCCCTGCCGGAAGATCGAGGGAAAATGAGAGGGCAACGCCTGAAACCAGGGATACCAGGGATGCGATGACCGCCGTCAGCATGGCGCTCCTGAATCCCCGGGCATTCTGAAATGCCGTGACCGCCGGCAGGACAAGGAGAGCAGAAGTGAGCATGATCCCCACGACCTTCATGGCAAGGACAACCGTAACTGCGGTAAGTACCATGATGACGATATTGAGACGGTCCACGGGTATGCCCGAAGCCCGTGCGAACTCCTCATCGAAGGTTATGGAGAACATCTCCTCAAAATGAAGAAAAACCATGGCAAGCACAGCACAGGATACCACGACGGCGGTTATGACCTCCGCGGTGCTTATGGAAAGTATGTTTCCGAAGAGATAACTGAAAAGGTCCACATTGAACCCTCCGGCAATACTGGCAAGCAGGATGCCGCAGGCAATGCCGACCGAAGAAACAACACCGATGGCAGCATCTCCGTATATGCCCGCCCGTTCGGTCATTTTCAGGATACCGAGAGAAGAGACGACTACAACCGGGATGGACACGGCAAGAGGATATACATTGAGTACCATAGCCAAGGCGACAGACCCAAACGTTACATGGGATAACCCGTCCCCGATAAGCGACAATCGCCGAAGAACCAGAATCACCCCGAGAACTGCGCAGATGACTGATATGAGTGAGCCTGCAATGAGCGCCCGCCGGATGAATCCATAGCTCAGAAACTCAAGCACATCCATCCCTACCTCAGTGGTGTTCGTGACAGATGATATGTTGGGATGCAGCGCCGAAGAACTGTGCCATGTTCTCGGACCTGCAGAACTCATCAAACCCACCGAAAAAAATGACCCGTTTGTCAAGGTACAGGAGCTTGGACGCATGCTCCCCGATACCTCCGATGTCATGGGTTACCATGATGATTGTCACCTTCTTTTTTTCATTCAACGCCCGCAGGAGGGAAAAAAAGTTATCTCTTGTCTCCGGGTCCAGGGCGCTGCCCGGTTCATCAAGCATGAGAAGATCGGGTTCATTGACAAGCGCCCGGGCAATAAATACCCTCTGCTGCTGACCGCCGGAAAGATCCCCGATGCGTCTGTTTCTGATCCCGGTAATCTCAAGGAGCTCGAGCATACTGTCCGTCTGCCTTCTGCCGATGTCCTTACCCGCCCTTTTACTGGCGATCAGTCCCTGGGAAATGATCTCGGCAACGGTTGACGGGAATCTCGGGTCGAAAAAATCGATTCTCTGCGGCAGATATCCTATCTTTTCCCGGTTCTGCATCAGGAGAGCATCATTGCCAAAAAGAGTAACAGAACCACGCTCAGGTTTGAACAGCCCAAGGATGCATTTTATCAGCGTTGATTTTCCCGAGCCATTGGGACCTACAAGGCCGACGTAGTCACCATGCTGAATACAGAAGCAGACATCCGACAGCACCGGTAGTGAACCAAACTTGATGAAAAGATTCCGCGACTCAACTATGGTTGCCGACATTGAAGCCCCCTCAACATCTGCGCAAGATTTTGTTCCATGAAATCAAGGAACGTGGTCCCCGCGATCAGTTCTTCGCGCGAGACGTTATGCGCACCATGGAGTCTGAGAAGCGAAGCCCCTGTCTCACGCGCAAGGGTTTCGGCAATCCTTGGGGTAAGGAGCTCCTCATAAAACAGATACTGCAACCCGTTCTGCCGAAGCACGCTGCTGATGCGGGCAAGGTCCCGGGCTGTCGGTTCTGCATCAGGAGAAATGCCATAGGCCGCAACGTATGTCAGGCCATACCGTCTCGCCAGATAGCCGAAGGTGGCATGACCTCCATCCACCATTACCTTTTTTTTGCAGCCGGAGAGGGCATTCCGATATTTGCCGTCAAGGGCATCGAGCTTGCTACGGTACTGCTCAGCGTTCGAGCGATAGGCATCCTTATGGGCCGGGTCCCTGATAATGAATGCATCACGGATGGTATCAACCATCATCTTTGCGTTGCCGAAATCCAACCAGATATGCGGATCAACGCCCTCTCCCCGGGCATGCAGGGTCCTGTGCAATCTCCCTGCCTCCGCATGTTTCCTCTCTGACTGTTCAAAGAAGTCCACCCCCCGGCTTGCATCTACCATAAGAAACCGGGCGCGGTCAGTTCCTTTCAGCAGGTCCTCCACCCACGGCTCCATATACTGATTTGTATAAATGAAAATATCCGCCTTGTTCAGCATCACCATATCCGCAGGTTTCGGCTCAAAGCTGTGCGGTTCCACACCCGGCGGAAGCATGAGAGATACGTCGGCATTGCCGCCGCCGACTGCACGCGCAAAGTCATATAAGGGATACAGGCTCGCCACAACACGTAATCTTCCGGATAGTTTGCCCGTTTCCGCATCTTCCCTGCTCCGGCAGGAAAGAGCAGCTATCATGAGGAGTAGGGCAACAAAGAGCCATGCACTCCTCCTAATACGCATGCACTGCCCCGTCTTTCTGCAGACAGTGACGGCAGAGGCCATTGATCTGGAGTATATGAGACAGGACCTTCCCCTGGATGCCCTCTCTCACAACATCCTGCAACTCCTTCTCTGCGCAGAAACTGACGTCCACGACCCTCCTGCAAGAGACACAGATAAAATGGTGATGATGTTCTTCGTTCCTGCAGAGGTAGTAATAGAGCTGCCTGTTCGGATGGATCACCCGGGATATTACCCCGCCCGCATAAAGTTCTTCGAGATTGCGATATACCGTGGGAAGTCCCAGCCTCCTGAACCTCTTCTTCATCCTATTCCAGATATCCTCAGGGCTCAGGTAGACAGACTCATCATCGAGAACCTCCAGGAGAACAACCCGTTTGGGCGTTGATTTCAGGTTCAGGCCTCTGAGTATCTGTTGAAAATCCTGTTTCATGCATGCATCCTTAAATGAAAACTGTTTCTATTTATCACAGAATCACCAGCCAAGTCAAGAAGCGCATCCGGCCTTGCAAGTTCTCTGCGGGCGGAACTTGCCGTTTCAAGGGGCATATTTGTAAGATACAATACTGAAGAAAATCTCTCATTGAACGGAGCCGAGATGACAGAGAGCATAAAACCCTCGCTTGCATACACGATCATCTGTGATGATGTCAGACAGGAGGCAGGAGGCAAGATCAGCCTCATGGGGCTATTCGAGAATATCTATGCAACGAGCTTTCCCGTGCTCCATCCCCGGCTTGCCCTCATGTCCGAATGGTCTGAAGGCAGAGGCGATTTCTCCTTGACCACAAAGCTCCTGTCTCCTGACAGGAAGACGGTCCTGAGGGAAACCTCATCAAAAATCTCCCTTCGTGACACGGTCAACAAGCACAGAGATATCTCGGTGCATCTGAATGTCGAACTGAAGGCCCCCGGCACATACTGGATCGAACATTACCTTGACAATGAAATAATAAGCTCTCTTCCCCTCCAGGTGATCCATGTCAAGGAGCAGTCCTTCCACTGAGAGCGTCGCATGTGAAGCACCTCATCATAGGGAATGGCGTGGCAGGAACAACTGCGGCCCTGCATATACGGAAAACAGCCCCTGCGGCAGCTATCCGGATCATTACCGAAGAACCCTATCCCTTCTACAGCAGGATCAGGCTGCCGGAGCTCCTTGCGGGAAAAACTGGCGAGAACGAACTCTTCATATACAAGCCTGCCTGGTATGACAGCAACCGCATCACCCTCTCCCTCTCCACAAAAGTGACAGCCATAGATGCGGCGCAAAAAAACGTCATTACATCAGGAAAGGAGGAATTACGGTATGACCGTCTGCTTCTCTCGACCGGCGCTCACTGCTTTATCCCTCCCGTTCCGGGGGCCGGCAAGAAAGGGGTCTTCACGCTCAGAAGCATCTCAGATGCGCTGGAAATTACGGAATATCTTAAGAAGACCGGGAAACGGGCTATCCTTATCGGAGGGGGGGTGCTCGGTATCGAGGCGGGATTCGGCCTGATGAAGGCGGGGTGCAGCATAACAGTAGCCGAGGTACTCCCCCGTCTTATCCCAAAGCAACTGGACCCGGCGGGTGCGGCCATGCTGCAGTCACGTCTCGAAGCCATGGGTTTCGTATTCCATCTCGGCGCTACAATAACGGAGATCCTGGGAACGGACAGGGCTCAGGCACTTGTCCTTGCTGACGGCAGACGCATCGCCGGTGACATGATCATCATCTCTGCGGGGATCAGATACAACCTTGAGCTCCCCCAAATGCTCGGCATGACCATCGACAGGGGACTTGTGGTCAACGACCGGATGGAGACAGGGGTGCCGGGAATCTATGCCGCCGGTGACCTGATCCAGCATAACGGAAAATGCTACGGCATATGGCCTGCTGCAGAAGCACAGGGAGAAGTTGCCGGCATCAATATGGCCGGAGGCTTTGCCGAATATCATGGCACGACCATGTCCAATACCCTCACCGTGGCCGGCATAGACATCTTTTCTGCCGGCGACATCGACGCGGAAGGGAAAAAGGATTCCATCGTCGTCTCCGACCGGGAACGGTCTATCTACAAGAAATTGGTCTTCGATCAAAAGTCTATCTCCGGCGCCATTCTCCTCGGAGACATCAAAGACCGGCGCAAGATCATGAAAGCAATTGAAGAGAAGGCAGACATCAGTGGCATCAGGACAGCGCTCACCCGCTGGGACCTCTCGGCGTTGTA
>QKDO01000053.1 GCA_003252075.1 Nitrospirota bacterium | reverse complement strand
TCTAGGGATAATGGGGGGGGCTGCCTTTATCGGAACATTCACCATCCCTCTGCTCGCCTTTATCGGTGCGTTGATCACCGGAGGCATCGTCGGCATCATGGGATGGAAACGGGGAGGGTTATGGCCGGAAAGACTCCTGCTTGCCGGTGTTGGCCTCAGCTTTCTCTTCTCCGCGCTGCTGATGCTCTTCATGAGCATTTCGAACGACGAAGGCCTCCGAAAGGCCATGCTCTGGATATTCGGGGATCTTTCCATGTCTGAGTGGTCAAAAATCCCTTACGGAGTGATCTTTGTCGGCATCGGGGTAACCATCTCTCTTTTCAGGGCAAAGGCGCTGAACGCGCTCATTCTGGGGGATGAGTTCGCGCACAGTCTCGGATTCTCCCCCCACAGGGAACGGTTCCTCCTTTTTGTTTCTGTCGGGCTCCTCACCGCTGCATCTGTCTCTCTCGGCGGAATGATCGGCTTCATCGGACTCCTCGTCCCTCATATTATCCGCTTTTTCATTGGATCGGACAGCAGACTGCTCATCCCGTGCTCTGCCTTGATTGGCGGTGCTTTGCTCTGTGTTGCTGACATCATAAGTAAAGCCGTCCTGCCGCCCATGGAACTGCCGGCAGGGATCGTGACCGCAATCATCGGGTCGCCCTATTTCCTCTATCTGCTCAGGAGAAAAAATGTCCTCAGTATCTGAACCAAAAATCCTCGAACTGCGCAAGGTATCGTTCTCCTATAGCAGGCAGCGTTCACTTATCAGGGAACTGTCCCTTTCGGTTGGCGAAGGCGAGTTTATCGGCCTGCTGGGAGCCAACGGTTCGGGAAAATCAACGATACTGAAGCTCGGGAGCGGGATACTCAAGTCTTCCAGCGGAGACATCCTGCTCTGGTCTAAACCACTGCCGGACTACCATAACAGGGACCGGGCAAAGCTGATAAGCTATCTTCCCCAGACGCTCGACATTGCCGTGCCATTCACGATCCGCGAGCTTGTGGGCATGGGCTTGTATCCCTACGATATTCCTCCTGCTATGAGCGTGGAAAGCGCACTCGAAGTGGTAGGGCTTCAGGACAAGTCATCAGCATACCTTACCGACCTCAGCGGGGGCGAAAAAAGAAGGACATTCATCGCCATGACCCTGGTACAGGGTGCGGGTCTTCTCATGCTGGACGAACCGCTCGCCAACCTCGACATCAAGTACCAGATCGAACTCGTTCGACTGCTGAAGACATTGCGTGACGAAAAGAACATTTCGATAGTTATGGCGCTCCATGATATCAACATGGCGCTCCAGTTCACAAAGGTCATCCTGGTAAAGGACGGCGCGATGCTTGGGATTGGCGCTCCGGAAGAAGTCCTGACAGATACTTTGATAAAAGATGCCTTTGATGTCCGGGTGAGCATTATGCGGCAAACTGACGGCAGTTCATACATCCACTACGGAGACAATTTCTGAGATGACTACAACGCTTTACCTCATTCGGCATGGAGAGACGGACGGTGGTGACACCAAACGCTATCATGGCAGTATTGACATCCCCCTTTCGGAAAGGGGGCGGCAACAGATAGCCGAAAAAGGCATTGTGCTGATGCAGCATCTCGCCCATGGGGGCAAAGCCAGATACCTGAGTTACCTCCGCGACGTGCACGGTATCCCAGGAAGCCCCGAAGAATCGAAGACGGATGCCACGGGGCTTTCTGCCGTGTATTGCTCCAACCTTGGCCGGGCGATACAGAGTGCGGAGATTCTTGCCGAACCGCACAACCTGTCACCTGTCTGCAAAGAAGATCTTCGGGAGCGAAGTTTCGGCCTATGGGAAGGGATGACCTTTTGTGAGATAAGGGAGAAATATCCGGATGAATTTTCCGCATGGGCAGACAATCCCCTTGCTTATTCGCCCTTGGGAGGGGAGACCACCGTAGAAGTCAGGGACAGGGTGATAAGGGCGGTCGATTCGATCCTCCGGGACCATGCCGGACAGCATGTGACCATAGTCGCTCATGGAGGCGTCAACAGGATCCTCCTGTGCCATATCCTCGGGATTCCGCTCGAAAATATCTTCAGGATTGAACAGGACTATGCAGCATTGAATATCGTCGAGTTTTGGGAAAAATATCCCGTCATGAAACTGTTGAACGGATAGGTTTATGTACTCGCTGCTTTCAGCAGCATAAGGAGGCATGCAAGGGGAAGTGAGGTGTAAACCCTCCACTGCCCCGCAACTGTAAAGGGAACGAAAGCAGGAAAAAGCCACTGTCCGCTTGAGGCTGATGGGAAGGCCGGTGAGTAGGATGCCCTGAGTCAGGATACCCTGCGTGCTCCCCACCAAAGAACCCTTCGAGGGAAGAGGAGGTAGTCCATGAGATATGAAGCAGGATAGGACAGCATCATAAGAAAAAATATTATTGAAGAGAAATTTATTGAAGAATATAAGGAGAACAATATATGAGAAAATATCTAATATTGATCATGATGCTGGCGGCATCATTGCCGGCATGGGCTGATGACGCTACTCTGTCGCTCGATGAAATAGTCGTTACGGCAACGAGGACCGAAGAGGAGACTGACAAAATTTCGTCAAACGTCACGGTCATCACCCAGGAGGAAATTAAAAAATCGACTGCAACGAACGTGCAGGACCTTCTGAGGACCGAGGCGGGCATTATTGTCCAAGATTTATACGGCACAGGCACAAAATCCACGGTAGACATGAGAGGGTTCGCCCGCGGACTGAACACTGCCATCCTTATGGATGGGAGGAAACTGAACGAGATAGACCTGAGCGGTGTAGACTGGACCACCATCCCCCTTGAAAATATCGAGAGAATCGAGATCGTAAGGGGCACGGAAAGCGTATTATACGGTGACAATGCCATGGCAGGGGCAATCAACATCATCACCAAGAAGGGCTTTGCGGCAAAACCGGAAATCGTCCTGGATGGCAGACTGGAAAGCTATAGTGGACATACGGAGCTCGGCACACTCACCGGCGGCACCGAAAAGATGGGCTATTTCTTTCTGCTCAAGCACCGGCAGTCCAGCGGCTACAGGGACAATAGTGACTTTACTGCAGGAGATATGGACGGACGGCTCAATTTCAAGTTGACGGATAACGTGGCGTTCGACGTTGCTGCCGGATATCATACCGATGAGCAGGGCCTGCCTGGCGGTCTTACGGAGAGCCAGGTGGACCGTGATCGCAGGCAGACGACAAAGCCTGATGATCACGTAGATAATGATCAGCAATATGTCAATGCCAAAGCGAATATCACGCTCGGCAATTGGGGCGATCTTGAAATGGGCGTCAGTTATAACAACCGTTCTTTTGATTCAGACCTCTTTTTCTTTGGTTCATCATTTAATACCAGGCGTGATACTGAGACATCCGGCGTGCATGCGAAGCTTACTCTAGATAAGAAGATTGCCGATTTTTGGAATCTCCTCGTCACCGGTGTTGATTATTACTATTCAAGCGTTACCAACAGGACAACGTTCTTCGGTTCGTCTACATATTCCGACATCTCGAAGAATGAGCTCGGCCTTTTTATCCAGGATGAATTCTTTATCACCGACAAGCTGTCCCTAAGCCTCGGAGGCCGGTATTCGAACACCCGATTTGGTGATACGGTCTCCGGCTTCACCAGGGTCTCTGACTCGCAGAAGTTCATTGATCAGGCGTATCGTGCCGGCGCAACATTCAACTACACCAAGGGCTCGAAGGTCTATATTAACTATGCCAGAGGATATCGGCTTCCGACTACTGACGAACTTTTCGATTTTACCGGTGTCATCACGGATCTGCGGCCGGAGACGTCGGACACGTATGAAGCTGGCATCGTGCATGCCTTCGGCAACCGACTTCAGATGCGCCTCACCGTCTACACCATGAATGTTCGCGACGAGCTCTTTTTCAATCCTACCGGCGGATCGTTCGGATTGGGTGCAAATGAAAACCTTGACAAGACAAGGCATTTTGGTGTGGAAACAGGGCTTGTTGCGGCGATTACCGACTCTTTATCCGTGTTCGGGAACTTTACCTATACGGACGTAAAGTTCGAGTCCGGTCCTTACGACGGCAATCACATCCAGCTGGTACCGGAATATAGTGCGAGTGTTGGCGCGGATTACCGGTTCCTCAAATCCTTTCTCTTTGCCGCCAATGCCAACTGGGTGGGGCAAAAATATCTTGATAACGACGTTCTGAATAATTTTGATAAGATGGACTCATACATCGTGGTCAATGCCAAACTGTCGTATACCTATAAGAGCCTGACCGCGTACGTAGGGGCAAACAATATTTTCAACGAAAAATACTCCGAATATGGTATCGTCGGCGCAGGTGGCCTCAAGAACTTCTATCCAGCGCCGGAGAGCAATTTTTACGGAGGGCTGCGCCTAGCATTATAGTCATGTACGGTATCAGAAACAACATCGTCGTTTCCGTGATGCTCCATACCCTGATGTTCGCTGCTGCTTTCATAGCAGGGAGCATCAGCGAACTCAGGAACACGCACATGGTTGCCGTATCGCTCGTCGAAGAATGGGGCACGAAAACGACAGGGCAGGCAAAACAGAATTCGTCGCAGCAGCTTCTTCAGAAAACTGACGGCAAACGTGTCGCCTCAATAAATCCGGCTGAGCGTAAGGCTTTGCCAGAGATACCGCGGATGAAAAACGAGACCTTACCCGCTGCTGAACCCGTGATCAAGCAATCACTCCCCTCTGAAAACAACGATTCCGTGTCTTGGAGCAGTTCTGCACAAATGACAGGTAGTCCGGCTGCAGGACACAGGGTTTCATCTCCTGGATCGGTGGCGGACTTCATCACACAGGGTGCTTCCACAGGAAGCTCAGACCATTCTCCTGCCACAGAAGGTAGTAGGCAACAACCGGGTTCTGTCGGAGATGCATCGTTGCGAAGGACCATACGGGCTGCACTGCAGGCAAACCTTGTCTATCCCTATATAGCAAGAAAACGTCGGATGGAGGGATCGGTAATGGTAAGCTTTAAGATTAATCAGACCGGGAATCCCGAGGCAATAAGTATCCTGAAAGGCTCAGGGTATTCCATCCTCGATTCTGCGGCACGGGATACGGTTGTCAAAGCGTCGCCCTTCCCGGCAACAGACAGCTTCGTAGAAGTCCCCATCACGTTCTCGCTCAAAGATCACTGATTGCCGGCGGATAAAAGAAAGGCTCCCGGAATGTCCGGGAGCCTTTCTCAACCTGATCTGACGGACGCTTAGGGCTTCTGAATAAAGATTTCCCAACTGTCAGCCAGCTTCACGACCTCAATCGGCATCCCTTTGTCCTGCGCGAACCTCGGGAGAGAGTCCTCGGCTGATGCAGGTGCATCGCAGAGAATCTTGAGGATACCGCCGCTCGGGAGCTTCTCGAGAGCCTTTTTGGTGAGAACAAGCGGATACGGGCATACCCGTCCCAATACATCAAGTGTCTGTGCCGGTGTCTGTGACTTCAAATCTGCCATATATATTCCTCCTTTTTGATTAACACACAAGGATGTGGGTTGCTGCGTCCATCTCCTTCTGTATTTCGCTGTACGAAACGATGTTCGCTTTTGTTTCTCCTCCGATGTCCTCAGCGTCCATCAGAATGTTGTCTTCGGTAAGGCCGAATTTGTTAAGGTCTTCCTTGCATATGAGGACTCTCATGTCAAGAAGAAGGGAATTCTTGGCATGCCCTTCGATAGTCGTGATGCCGTAATGTTTCATGCCTTGCTGCCCTTTCAGGCAGTTAAGGACACCATCCCCGACATATGAAACAGACGCTTCGACAAGATCGCCGTCTTTCAAGTAGATCTCGACAGTCTGGCTTGCAATCGCATGCGTCAGGGCAAGCCTCGATGCCTCAGTTTTATAAGGGAGTGAACGAACAATGAATGCAAGTTTTTTTGTCGCCATATTAGTCTCCTCCTATATGAAGGACTCTATCCGCATCAAAGGTGCTCGCCAGATACCAGTCCATGCTCTTCCGTATAAACCCGTCGGGGCAGTCTTCCTTATGATACCCCCGTGCCTCTGCGCATGCTTCGCAAGCGCAGATCTGGAAATTACCGGTTGCAATGAGATCCTGTATCGTCTTTGCGAGAAACGAATAGTCTTTGAATGCCTTCTGTCCTTTTTTCGCGAGCATGGTGGCATTGCCGGACATCCAGAAATCAACTTTGTGTCCCTTCTTCACGGCAGCCTCAGCAAGCTTTACCGAGAAGTCAAGAGACAGTGAGCCTACGAGTGATGAAAATGTTCCTATGGTCAATTTACCCATTTCCGCCTCCCTTTATATCCAGACTACTTTTTCATAATCATTGAAAATGATATCAACCACATCACCGTAGTTGACCGCCTTCACCCTGTTATCGAGATTTGCGGCAGTTATCCCCCTGGTCTCGAAGTCTTCGGCAAGCGCATAAAAATTAGCTTTTTTGTCAAGAAGTGATGAGGTCTTGCCACCATCCTTTACTGCCGCATGATAGACGCCATTGCCGACAAAGATGATGCCGAGCGATTCCGCACTGAGCCTGTCTATCATATCAATACCGTTTCTGTAGTCGCTCATGAGAACAGCTAATTTCATTGAAACACCTCCTAAGTAAAGGATTTTGAGGAAAGCAGTTTTTTATACCAGTTAGCAAGTTCACGCGTCAAATAAAAATATCTAATCCGCTCCTTTGTTGCCACTTATGAACTTGCAGCCCCACTACCCTGCTATCAAGAAACAGGGGCAGTCCGACAGGCTGCCCCATCTGAACTCTTGTTACATCTCGGTAAGCGTAACAGCACCTGACGGACAGACGCTCGTGCAGGTCTCGCAGCCTTCACAATCGCCGGCTCTTGTCGGCGACGCTTTGCCATCAACCATGTCAAAGACCGTTACCGGACAGTTGTTCACACATTCTTCACATCCCGTACATACATCCGCATTGACAGCTACAAGATACATAATGTTTCCTCCTTTATTTCATTAACCAAAAAATGGTTTGTCTGTCTTTATGGAAACAGCTCAAAAAATCATGATGCCGTTTAATGCTCAACTGCCGCATCTTCTTCCCTTACCGCAATGGCTACCTTATACAGGACTGTCAGCACAAGGAAGCCCATGGCCCACACCCCTATCGTTATAAGCGTCTCCAGCAAGGTAGGCCAGTACTCGGTAATCCCCTCGAACATATTGGGAACAAAGCCCCCGATGATCAGCCCAAAGCCCTTGTCGATCCAGAGAGAAATGAACAAGATCGCGCAGGCAAAGGCCAGGATGTTCTCGTTCCTGCGGAGATGGGGAAACACGAGAATTGCGAGCGAAACTACCGCAAGAATACTTGATATCCACATGAACGGGACAAGCTTTGTGTGTCCATCTATGCCTGTGTACAAATACAGAAAGGGATGCATGTGGCCGGGTATATTGCTGTAAAACGCGGTGAAAAATTCCAGCCCAAGGAGAAATACGTTCGCAAACATCGCATAGGTCACGATTTTTCCAACAGCCTGGATTGCTTCTGCCCCAGGATCGAACTTTGAGAATTTCCGAACCAGAAGAGCAAGAAGAATCAGCAGTGCGGGACCGCCTGAAAATGCCGAGGCAAGAAAACGGGCCGCCATTACAGCCGTAAGCCAGAAGTGCCTGCCGGGGATACCCGCATAAAGGAACGCCGTGACCGTATGGATGCTGACAGCCCAAGGGACAGAAAGGTAAATCAGTGGTTTGACCCAATCAGGGGGCTTGACCCCCTTGCGGTCAGCGCCGAGTGTAGTCCAGCCAATGACTATGTTCAGCAAAAGGTAGCCGTTCAGGACAACCACGTCCCAGAATACGATCGACCCCGGTGTCGGATGGAGAAGGATATTGGCAACCCTCATCGGCTGGCCCATATCAGCCATGATGAACAAAACACACATGATAACGGCTGAAACAGCAAGAAACTCCCCGAGGATCACGATTTTGCTGAACTTCTTAAAATCATGCAGATAATAAGGGATAACGAGCATCACCGCAGATGCGGCAACACCAACCAGGAAGGTGAACTGGCCGATATACAGTCCCCAGGATACGTCCCTGCTCAATCCCGTAATACCCAGACCTTCGTTCAGCTGCTTCATATATGCGATGCACCCGATACCGATCACCGCCAGCAGGAAGAATATCCATGCCCAGTATCTGTTGCTTCCGCTCAGAGCCTTTTCAAGCATGCTCGCCACCTCCAATCACATAGTAGATGCTCGGTTGCGTCCCGAGTTCTGGCTTCCTCCGGATCGTATACTTTTCAGTGATAAGTTTCCGCACTTCGGAATTAGGGTCCTCAAGATCACCGAATACGATCGCTCCATTGGACTTCTCTGCACATGCCGGCTGCTTACCGACGGCAAGCCGTTCGTAGCATGCGGTACACTTTTCGACAACTCCGATCATGCGGGTCGGGAACTCCTTGTTCTCCACCTTGATGTTCGGCCGTGGATCCGTGTAGTTGAAACTCCGCGCACCAAACGGGCATGCGGCCATGCAGAACCTGCAGCCAATGCACCGGTGCATGTCCTGCATTACGATACCGTCGCTTTCGCGTTTGAAGGTCGCCTTGGTCGGACAAACCCGGACGCAGGCCGGATTTTGACAGTGGTTGCAGAAGAGAAGGAAATTCTTCTCCTGAAGTTCCCTGTTCATGATCTTGTCTTCCGCAGTGTTGGGGAAGGTATGCTCATACGTGTCTTTCCATATCCACTTGACCTCATGCCGTGGGTTCGGATTGTTCGGGACATTGTGAATATCATGGCAGGCGTCAATACACTTCTGGTAGTCCTCATCGGTCGTGAGCTTGCTGACATCGACCACGAAGCCCCACCGCTTCGCCTTGAGGGCCCTCGGATCAGGATGGATCTGCGCTGCCTCGAGACTGCCATTGCTGATGTTGTTAATGACAGAAGCGGCGCCAACACCCAGGATGGTCGATGCACTGGCTAATTTAAGGAATTGTCTTCTGTTCATGCTCATGCCTCATTCTCCTTCGGTGCGATATGGCAGCCCCAGCAGTATGGTTTCACCGCCATATAGTTATGACACTTGTCGCAGAACTTCTTTTTATTCGCATGGCACTTCATGCAGGTGTTTTGAAGGCTGATCGGATACTCGTTGCCGTCCGAACCAACATAGATCCGGTTCCCGTTACGGACCACCTGGTCGCGCCAATTATTCAAAAGCTGCATATGCTCTGAGCGCATGAATGCCTTCGGTTCCACACAGTGTTTTTTTGGCATAGCGTTTATTTCAGGGGTATCGATGCTCGGCTCTATCTTTGCATTTGCCTTGCCAAGGTTCAGCAGGAAAGGCAGCGTCGCCAGGATAAAGAAGACCACCAGCCCCGCTATAATCTTTCCGGTATTGTACATTATTCGTTACCTCCCTTCCCCGGGAGCGGTTCGCCTCTGAGGTTTGTCTCCCTCTCTTTCTCTCCCGTCATGATCAGGGCATTTGCCACAAGCTCATGCACACCGGTGACCCGCACCCCAGGGACCCAGTAGTCCATAGAGGCGGAGAGCGTTGCCCTGTCAATGGCACAAATGTTGGCCAGCATGTTTACGCCATGCTTGTCCCTGACAAACTTCACGGCGTTCGCTCTCGGATATCCCCCGCGCATCCTGATTTCCATATTTTCGCTCGCATTCAGCCCGGTTCCGCTGCCGCAGCAGAAGGTCCGCTCCCTGATCGTGTTGTCCGGCATCTCATGGAACTTGTTGCAGACGCTATTGATAATATACCTCGGCTCCTCGAGCAGTCCCATGCCGCGGGCCGTATTGCAGGAGTCATGATAGGTGATGACCAGGTCATCATTCCTGCTCGGGTCAAGCTTAATCTTGTTGTTCTTGATGAGGTCTGCGGTGAACTCGGTGACATGGATCATCTTGGTCGAGGCGGCATTGTCGAAGACCGTACCGGTTATCGGGGATTTCGGCACTTCCATGAAATCGGCCGGCCCGTTCCAGGTGTCCATGTACTGGTTCAGAACCCTCCACATGTGGCCGCACTCTCCGCCGATGATATATTTCACGCCGAGCCTCTTTGCTTCGGCGTAAATCTTGGCATTCAGTCTTTTTGCCATTTCGTTTGAAGTAAAGAAACCGAAGTTGCCGCCCTCTGATGCATAGGTCGACCAGGTGTAGTCAATGCCCAGCTCATGAAAGAGCATCATGTATCCCATTGCGGTGAATGTCCCGGGGTCTGCAAAAAGGTCTCCCGAAGGTGTCACAAAGAGGATCTCAGCGCCCTTTCTGTTAAAAGAAGGGTTTATCCTGATGCCGGTTATGGTCTCAATATCGTCTATCATGCCCTCGATGCTGTTCATGATGGCATGTGGCTCAAGGCCGAGGTGATTGCCCTTCATGTAGCAGTTGGCCACCGGACCGGATATCCAGTCCGTGTTCAGACCGAGGAGATTGGTGAACTCTCTGGCCATCAGCGTGATCTCCGCTGTATCGATACCATAGGGGCAGAAGACCGAACAGCGCCTGCATTCCGTGCACTGGTAAAAATAGTACCACCATTCCTTGAGCACATTGAGGTCGAGCTCGCGGGCACCTGCCAGCTTGCCGAGGTACTTGCCTGCGGTGGTAAAGTATTTCCGGTAAACCGAGCGCATAAGCTCTGCCCTGAGAACCGGCATATTCTTCGGGTCGCCTCCCCCGATAAAGAAATGACATTTATCAGCACAGGCTCCGCATCTAACACAAATGTCCATAAAGACTTTAAATGAGCGGTATTTTGAAAGCCGGTCTGCCATAGCCTCAAGGACCGTACCTTCCCAATCTTTCGGCAGCTTCCAGTCTGCCTCGACCGGGGTCCAGTCCCGGGCATTCGGAAACTCTACTGCTGCAAGGTTCTTCCCTTTCGCACCCCAGCAGAAATTACCCTGCTTGAGTTCGACCGGCCTGTCCATCCAATCTTCTGTCGGCGGCGGATTATAGTTTATCTGCAAGAGTTCTTCTGGTTTTGGTAATTTCGCCATGATTACTCCTTCTCGACCGGCAACCCGGCCTTTTTCATCTTCTCCCGGAAATCATCCTCATACTCTTCATAGGTATGCACATGTACAGGATAGTTCCAGGGATTGATATACCGGACTATTCTGCTGTCGTTGGCCATGTTCCTTGTCGGGCTCAAGAAGACCCCGCCCATATGCATAAGCTTACTGAAAGGGAAGTACATCAGGAGCACGCAGATAAGGAAGAGATGAACATAGAATATGGCCCCGATGCCCTCCGGAATGGTTGGATTCAGGCTTACCAAACCTATGGCAAGCTGCTTGACAGCTACGATATGCGTCTTAAAGAAATATCTCATGAGGATGCCCGAAATCGCGATAGCCAGGATCAGGAAGAGCGGGAAGAAATCTGCAGCAAGCGATATATATCGTATTTGCGGAAGATAGACCCTCCGTACAAGAAGGAATGTAACCGCACCCAGGATTACCGCATCAGTCATATAGAAAAGCGGGGCGCCAATCTGGAAAAAGCTGTCCATTCCTTCCATCAGCTGAATTGCCGTCGGCACATCCTGCACAAAAAACCGGTAGTGCCGCACAAAAATGAAGAGGAACGACCAGTGAAATGCCAGCCCTGCAAGCCAAAGCAGTTTCTCCGACCCGTAGACCGCCTTTCCTTCCTTCATCTCCGTCTTCATGTTCCTGAAGAGGGACCGGAAGACCAGCACCTCAAGGAGCATCCTTCCCACGACCTGCATCGTGGTCACAGGGTTTTCAAGCTTATCCTGCTTAATCCACGGGAGAGACTTCTGCTGACCGCACGTCGTCGGGATGCAGAATGGCACGGGAGATTTTCCCCACTGCAGGATGCGGTAGATAAAGCCAAACACGAATACCGCCACCGCAGTATAGGGTACGACGACCCCAAAGAAAATCTGTGTCTGATGTGCCACCGTCACCCCAAACAATGGAAGCAGTACGAGTATCACAACTGCAATGAAGGGTAGTACGGTTTTCATGAGTTTACCTCTTTCTTGTGTATTGCGATAAAATTGGTTTCTTTTTCCGCATCCTTGATTTCCGTAACCATATTCGCACGCTGAAGGAGCCGGTATGTCATGTTCTTCATCTCATTCGCTTTTATATCGTAGAGTTTTTCTCTGCACTGCATGAAGATATCGAAGGCTATGAGAGCAAGCGAATCGATCTGTGATTCGAGGGTCGCCAGTTCATCGTAAAGCTCCGGGGTCAGCGATATGTCCGCAAGACCATCTCTGATAACGCTTTTCAGGAAAAAGATAAAGGCCACGGCCTGTGAAGCGGAAAATTCCTGAACAGCTCTCACCCTGATAATGCTATCGAGAAAGCCTGAAACTTTTTCAATATCACCATTCTGGAGCAGTTCCTGGAAAATATCTCCTATCCCTTTGTGGATTGCCTGCCCAACCGGATTAGCAAACCGGTCTTTCTGGTTTTTCAGGAACTTAGCAGTTTCAACAGGATAGGTATCAAGGATCCTGTCAAACCAGGATGCAAGAAGCTCATCTTTTTTTTCCGAAAGGATATTCTTCAGGCTCATCTGTTACAACAATCTCCCCCAAATCCTGTGGCATGAGAACCTGTATCGTGAGAAACTGATACTACTACTGCAGGAGCGTGATAAAAGACAGTACCCCACAGAATATTCCATGGGGTACTGTTTCGATTCGCCGCATTTACAGACAAAGGGCTATACGCAACCCGTAGGTTTCGGAAGCCCTGCATATTTACATGCCTGCTTAGCAGGTCCACCCGGATACAGCTCATACAGGTACTTGGTGTTGCCTTTTTCCGGGCCCATAGCCTTTCCGATCTCTTTAACGAGGATCTTGATCATCGGAGCGATCTGGTACTGCTTGTAATAGTCGCGCAGGAAGTTGATAACCTCCCAGTGTGCAGGCGTAAGGGTCACGCCGTCCAAGCTTGCAAGATGATCTGCAAGCTCTTTTGACCAATCATCAAGGTTCAGCAGATAACCATCATCGTCCACCTCGATTGACTTTCCCTGAAAATCCATTGTTGCCATGTTACTTCCCCCTTTCATACTAGGTTCAAATATACATTCGAAGGGAATTGCTCCCAACATCTGAATGCTTGCTTTACGGATGCAGTTCTAACGGGCTATAAACAGTAATACAGAAGACGGTCTCCGGTCAAATAAAAAAATCTTATTAACAAATGATTGTTCTTTATTTTTTAATGACAGTATCATAAAAAATCGAAACTCTTTATATAAACTATAGTTGAGGGATTCCCGCAAAAAAACACCGGGACCCCTATTTTTTCACCTTTACAAAAAGATAGACCGCTGCACGCCGCCCCCTCCCAACCGTCTCCGTGCTGAAGCGGTTTCTTCTCTGGTCATAGAAAAACTCCTTTACTTCATAGTCGTCACCGGGCGTCATAGACCATGCCTTGTCCAGATCTCCGTCACAGGCTAGGGTAAGGCCATCCACATATGCGTCGCCCACATTGTGGCCCGAACCGTCATACACGTACGCAGCACCGCACTCGCACTTCCCCCCGCTCACAATATTCCCGAACTTTGTCATGATCTCCTCAAGGGCTCCGAGCGGTCGTTCACAAAACGGACATCTCAGGATGTTGTCTCCTCTCCCTGCATTCATCATACATCAGTCTCCTTGCCGGACAAACCGGCATATACCTTGTTTGCGATCGCCGCGACCGTCGTTTGTATAAAGTTGCCCTGGTCATAAAACCTGACAGGACGTTGGTCATGCCTGAGCTCCTCGATGACCGGAAGGAGGTCTTTCAGTCCTAGAGTCCCTGCTATCATCACCGCATAGGCCCTTATAACCTCGTCCGCATCATTAAGGTACAACTTCTGTTCCATCAGCTCATGCGTCATGCACAACAGGTCAGGCCGCTTTTCGCTGACCCTCCAGATGGCCCGCATCACGCCTCTCCTGAGCATCTTTTCTTCATGGAAAGATGTAAGAACCTGCCCTATATCACCAAAAGCATCCGGGCTGTTTCTCACGATCTCACCAAGCATCTCGGGAGCACTCCCGGGGCCATTACCCGACTCTTCTCTCAGCATCCAGAGGAATCGCTGGCTCAGGTTCCTGACTACATCGGTATTCGTCTCAGCGATCTCTCCTGAAACGAGACCGATCGCCTCTATCGCACGCCAGCTCTGTACATCTTCCTTATCATAGACCAGCGATATAAGCATCCTGATGATGCTACGGTCCTTCTTCGCTGCCTCGATAACTGGCCGGAGGTTGTAGGATCCCAGAAGTTCTCTGATCTCTGATTTCTGCATTATCTCCCGCTTTTCCTGTATTTTCGTGCCATCTGCACCATACCCTCCGCCCATTCAGGGGAACCGAGTGCATGAAGATGGGTATAGGTTGCCAACACATTCTTGAAGCAGATGCCATCCTGCTGAGCCGTAATGCCCTCTCCGCGCTCCATTTTGAAGGCAAACTGCATCTCCGAACGCTTTTTGGAAAGACTGACTGCTGAATAGTGAAACTCATGGCCCTTCAGAACAGTACCCCTTTTATAGAAAGGGTTTGCTCTCTCAATTCTCGCAATTGTATAGCCGTGGGCCTGGGGCTTTTTCTCCAGGCTGAACCTGAGAGGGAATATGCCAGCCATGGCATAGGTGCTGTTGCCGAGCACCAGCGCCTCTCCGAGGTACATAAGGCCGCCGCACTCTGCATAAACGGGGAGACCCTCGTCGACCGCCTCTTTCACCGCGGTTCTGAATGCCCTGTTCTTTGCGAGCGCAATTGCATGGGTCTCGGGAAAACCGCCTCCTATGTAGAGGGCATCGATATCCGGGAGATTCTTGGCCGAGAGTGCGCTGATTTCAATGAGCTTTGCACCCCTCTTTTCCAGCTCCTCGAAATTCTCTGGGTAGTAGAACTGAAACGCTGAGTCGCGGATAATGCCTATCCTGACAGCGGTCAGACGGGAAGGAGTAACGGGCAGAAATTTCTTTGTTTTTTGGCGCTTGCCGTCAGTTTTTTGCATGGCATGCAATGGCGATGCCGCTTTTGCTATATGCCACAGCATAGTGAGGTCTAGATATTTCTCGGCAATGTGCGCAGTATAGGCAATCACCTTCTTAACATCGGGGTGCTCCTGAAACGGGGTAAGGCCCATGTGTCTCTCCGAAAGCTGGTCTCCGCGAAGTTTTGGTATAGCACCGACAACCGGGATTTTGCAGTATTTCCGTATCGCCTCCCTGACCACCTTCTCATGCCTCAGACCGGCGACCTGGTTCAGAACTACGCCGCATATCTTCACTTTCGGATCGAACATAATCATGCCCAGCAGCATTGCAGCCACTGTCCTTGTCGCCTTGGTGCAATCAAGAACAAGGATGACCGGCGCCCGCAGCGTCTTTGCAAGCTCAGCAGTGCTGTAAGTTCCTTTTGCATCCATGCCGTCATAAAGCCCGCGGTTGCCCTCAATGACCGCACATTCAGCATTACCAAAATGACCGGTAAAGGACGAAAGGATCTTTTCTTTTGTTATCAGGAAGGCGTCAAGATTATAGCAGGGAAGCCCCGAAGCAGAAGAAAGCCACCCCGCATCAATATAATCAGGCCCCTTTTTATAGGGGACGATCGAACGGCCCTGTTTCTTCAAGGCCGAGATGACACCAAGCGAAACAGTGGTCTTTCCTGCTCCACCTCTCACACCTGCAATGATTATCCTTGGATAGTTTGATCTCATCAAGAAGTCGACAAACTCTGTAACTGCTGTGTATTTTACCTGTTTTATCACTGAACGCACAACCTGAAGAAGCAGGCGCTTCTGTGACTTAGTCACATACATCGCGCCGCGATTTTCTTAAACTATATTCAAGAAGCGACGTAAGGAGGTGAAAAATATGAAAAGGAATATCGGTACGACTGAAAGGGTCATCAGGGCTATCGCTGGCATTGGGATAATATGCCTGGCACTCGTGGGACCGAGGACGCCGTGGGCATACTTGGGTATCATACCGTTATTAACGGCGATAAGCGGTTTCTGTCCGCCATATGCGCTTTTAGGTATCAAGACCTGTAATAATTGCGATTAGCAGGTTGTTCCTTGACAGCCTGTCGAGGGAGGTTCGCTATGCAGAAAAAACACTGCCCGTTATGTCAAAAAGAAGTCTACTGGCTTGTTCATCACCTGCATAATGTCACTGATCAGGTTGCAGTAGAACAGCTGAAATGCGATTTTTCGGGGTGGACAGAGGAGGATGGGCTTTGCCTCCCTTGTCTTGAGAAGCACAGAAAATACAATCTGGCTAGCTGTTATAGTATACGAATAACCGTTAATTGAGACAGAAGGAACGTACATGAAGAAGACGTTACTCCTAGTAGTGTGCATGGTGCTTGCGTTGGGGCTTATTGCCGCGGCATATGCAGCCCTGAAATCAAAAATAGAACTCAAGGCAGGTGATGAGATATATGCCTGTAACTGCGGCGAGGCCTGCAATTGCGACACCATGTCACGGAACGCCGGCAAATGCACCTGCGGCAAGGAGATGATCAAGGCACAGGTGACCCGGGTCGAGAAGGGCAAGGCCTCTCTTACGGCAACTGGGTGGGAAAAGGAGCGGACATTCAAAACAGCCGGACAGTA
The DNA here is from genome assembly GCA_003252075.1 of Nitrospirota bacterium. Classification (GTDB taxonomy): domain Bacteria; phylum Nitrospirota; class Thermodesulfovibrionia; order Thermodesulfovibrionales; family UBA6898; genus UBA6898. The sequence continues at coordinate 20,034 of QKDO01000053.1, read as the reverse complement.
TGCATGCGCCTGCGGCCCTGCGTGCAAGTGCGACACCATCAACCAGAATCAGGGCACGTGCACCTGCGGTACTGATATGCAGAAAGTGAATTAAGGGTCAGATGGTTCCGGTAGGACCATGGTCCTGCCCTTTTTCGTCTTGCCGCCCGCCGCATCCACTGATACAATCTAGCTATGATCATCGTTGAACCCTTGAGAGGAAAGTCAGTCTCAACCCACAGGGTCGAGATAGTAGAGAGAAAGGGCATCGGCCACCCGGACACGATCTGTGACTCGATCATGGAAGCTATTTCTTGTGCCCTTTCCCGTGAATACAAGAAGCATTGTGGTGTCGTGCTTCACCACAATATTGATAAGGGTCTGCTCGCAGCAGGAAGCGCAGACACCCGTTTTGGTGGCGGCAGGATGACGAAACCCATGAAACTGTTTGTCGGTGACCGTGCAACGTTTCAAGCAGGAGAAAGGACAATCCCCGTCAACGATATCGCCCTAAACACAGCCAAGCAGTGGCTCAGCAAAAACCTTCGCTTTGTTGATCCTGAAAAACATGTCAGCTATCATTCCGTGCTTGCTCCCGGCTCAGAAGAACTCACCGACATCTTCCGTAGACCCGGCGAGGCACGGGAAGCAAATGATACCTCTGCGCTTATTGGCTATTACCCCCTGTCGCCAACAGAAAAGATCGTTCTGGAGCTTGAACGCCATTTGAATTCACCCACATTCAAAGGCAGATTTCCGGAAACCGGTGAGGATATTAAGGTCATGGGACTGCGAACAGGCAGTACCGTATCTCTTACCGTTGCCATGCCGCTCATCTCTCGATTCATTCAAGCAGAGAAAGAATATTTTGTGAGGAAAGAAGACATACGGAAGGAGATCGGAAAGTTTCTGAGAAGAAGGGGGAACTTTAGTGCTGTTGACCTGCATCTAAATGCTCTTGATAAGGAAGGACGGGGACTCGGCGGTATTTACCTCAGCCTGCTCGGCACCTCTGCAGAAAGTGCAGACTCGGGTCAGGTGGGAAGAGGAAACCGTGTCAACGGGCTGATATCGCTGAACAGACCGTTGGGCACAGAAGCTGCTGCAGGGAAAAACCCCGTGAGCCATGTGGGGAAAATATACAATGTCCTTGCGCATAAAACTGCAGAAAAAATCTACAGATATGTCGGTGGCATAGAGGAAGTCTATGTGCTTTTGTTGAGCAGGATAGGCTCGCCGGTCAGTGAACCCCGGATGGCATCTGCACAGGTGCTCCTGAGTAAAGGCGTGAAGCTGAAGGACAGGTCAGGCGAGATCTCTCGCATTATCGAAAGGGAATTTTCTCATATCGATAATTTTTGCAATAAGCTTTCCGAAGGAAAATTTCCCGTCTGCTGAATACCATGCGAGATTGACCGTTGATCATGAATCACCATCAGGTTGTGCCACCTGCTGAAAGTCTCTATGGTCATTCACAGGGGAACTTCATCAACAACGTCCGCGGCCCCGTCAATCATCTTATCTGCGGAATTTCCAACAACAGGTACAACCGATATTACTGCCCCCGTCACCCTCATGGGAACGGTCGCGACTTTCGTTAATAGGCAACCATAGAGGTGCATAAGCAATACAAAGAAAAGCAATAATCTTATCATTCTCATATTCTCATCCTTAATTGTTGTACAGCATGTCATCTCATTATGCGTTAATAACAGCGAGAAGACCCTTGCCCTACTTTGTTATCGTGTAGTTACGGCACTGCTGTCAGACTGATCATCTCTCCCACGAATGACAGAATTCCCCTAGCAGAACCTATGCGCGCATAAAAGAAGGTGTGCTGCCACTATCATCTGTGGTCAGCATGCGCTCGGAAGCTGAACCTTTCAAAAGAGCGTTTTCGAGAATTCTGTTCCTGCTTTGCCTTTGCAAATGTTCCGCGCTCGACTGTGCAGAGCTCTTAAGATATACGTAAACATCGTTTTCAAAGTCGCGTACCAGGCTGATATCTTTCGTTTTCGCTAAAGATATCACCTTGCTCATGAATGCGGCATATCGAGAGGCGGCAACTTCCGGAGAAGCCAGACGATCTTGGTTGAGTGCAACAAAAGACCATAATGTGTAGAAATCCGAGAAGCCCCTGACATATTTTGTAACAGCAGAATTGTGATACTGCATTTGAATAATGAATCCTTTAGTAAGGTCGAGCTTGTGCTGGAAATCGCTGTCATTGAAATCCGGAAATGTTTCTGATGGCGCATCATATTCTGCATATACGGCATCAAGCGCATCCTGATTATATCCGGAAATCTCTTTTTTCAGCAGGACCATGAGGAGCTCGGATATGCACTGCACATCCTTCATCCTTCTCATCCTAGCCTTCGTGACCACACCGAGGCGTTCCCACTCTTCTTTTTCAGCCTCTGTTTCCGCAAGAGAGATAAACCAGCCATCATACTTCGCATGCCTGAGCTCCTGTCGTTCGAGTTTTCTCGAAGTTCTGTTCAGTCGGTCAAAAACCTCATTAATAAATAGTTTGTCATCGCTCTCGATGTACTGGATTGGCACCTCGTAATTGAGAAACCGCTCTTTGAGGTCCTGTTCGTTTTCTATGGTTTGCCACTTCTTACCGCCCAAGCGCGGGTCGCCATATCCCGAATCTATGGCAAATGAGTTCTGGGTGAAGAGGACGATGGACTCGATGCGCTGCTTCCCATCAACAACACGGTAGATCATCTTTCCGGCATCAAGATCTGCCTCTTTATGAAGAAAAACCGCGGGGCAGGGATAGTTTCGAAAAATGGAATCGAGAAAAAATTTTCTGTCCTTTAGTGTCCAGACGCTTCTCCTCTGGTAGGGAGGATCCAGGTCCAGTTGTCCATTATGATAGAGATCAAGAAACCATCCAATGTGTTTTTTCATAATATTCTCCTTACAATATATTACCGTCCACGCAGTCGCATGCAGGAAATGCACAGGAAACTATTCATGTCTTTATTTTATCGATTTCTCCCGCCAATTTCACCTGAAATGAACATTACGGTGTCATACACCGCATCTGCGGGCCTCCTGCCTCTTGTGCACAACGCCAAACCGCGGTATCAATCCCAGATATAGTCAGCGATAAGCTTATCCGGGGTTCTCCCGATCATACGCCTAACCGTTCCCGGCATAAGCACCGTAGAGCTAGCTGCACTATGCCACTGGAGCATGCGCGGCACTGCTATCTTCATGGCATGCGTTGCCCCTAGCAGAACGACGATGGTGATATCATTGCCTCTCAAGGCATGTGCTATGTTGAACGCCATAACGGCATCCCGAAGACGCTGCCCCTCGCAAAGAAAAGGGAGCTCCGCCGCATGATAGGTCCTGTCGATAATCTCTTTATACCGGGCATCTGTCGCGCATTCAGTAAATTTGATCTCCTGCAGGAAGTCTGGGGAGATTTCTCGCAGGCCGTATTTCGAAACGGCTCCTATCAGAGCATTTTCTGCATTGATGGCGACAAGGGGGATATGCTCCGCTCGCGCATATTCCAGTATTTCCTTATAATACTCATAGGGAATAGCCCACGTCTCTTGATATATTCTCTCAAAAGCATATTCGTCAAACTTTCCTTCGATCCATCTGTTGAATATCTCCTGCTTACTTTCGGGGAATGCCTCAAGCGCAACAGCCACCTGCTTACCACGTTGATGCAGATACTTTATAATTTCCAGCTGAAGAAGATGTATGCTCGTCGTCCCGTGTATTTCACCGATAAATATGACTTTTTCATTCTCAATCTCCTTGAGGACAGCCTCAAGATCTGCGGATGTCTGTTGATCAAGAGAGATATAATGCGTCGGCGGTGAAGCGCAACCAGCAAGAAAAAGTAACGTTACTGCGACAATAGGCCCTTTCATGATTAAGTATATCATGAGCGTGTTACCCTGAAGTTTTTGGAGTATTTCAGCTGGCAACATAGCTTTTTGCGGGCGCAATCCTCGATCAGGCTTGAGCAGCAAAGAATAGCTATCGGGGAAAACGTCTTTATGACGCCAGAAGCTCTGTGAGTATCTTTACTATCATTACTGGCAGCAGATCCCTGTTGTCCGGGGTGACTTCATGTATCTGGATGTCATTCCTGTTTTTTATCCTCATGATAAATTCATCGCCGCCCAGCGTAATGGTGCCGATAATCGGATTGCATGAATCGAGCGCCGCTAGTGCTGCCCGCTTAAATAATTCGGAAAAACACTCCATCTTGCCAATCTCGTCAAGGATTATGACGTTCTTACCGACGGGCGTAATTGATGGCACCGCTATGGTCTCAATATTCTCGATGCTTACCCCATACCGCCGTATGCGAACGTCGGAAGAAAGGTCCTGATGGGCAAGATAGCCTTTTCTGCCATCAAGGGTCCTCATCAAGAAGCCGGTCCGCTTTCCGGTAACTCTTTCTTCTTCTGTGTAAAATCCATTGGCAGGGAATCCGAGACCCTCGATCACTTTCTTAATGACCGTGGTTTTCCCGACTGCGGGAGCTCCTGTTAAAAAAATGTTTTTCTTCATACCGCTGCCATCCATATCCGGCAGAGAAACGTTGACTACTTCATTACCGTCAGGACCATGTCAGCGCCGATTGCGAGAATCGATAGGATAAAGATGAGCGCATAGTTAATGTCCTCAAGCGAAAACCTGATGGACGACAGCAGGTAGAGCACGACTTCCCTGTCTTCGTCCTCAAGGCATGCATTAGCTTTCAGTTTGTCGATAAGCCGGAAGGTCTCGATCGCATGCTTCCGTTTCCTGGAAATCCTATATCGATAGAGAAAGAAAAGAAAATAACCGATCGTCCCCACATACCAGACCGGACGCACCCATGACGGTTCTATATGTTGAAAGATAATGATACCCCTGAAGGCAATTGCTGAAATGAGCCCGAGGCTGAAGAAGGCATAGATAACAGAGCGTGGCACGGTATGCGGCTTATGCCTTTCCATGATGTTCATTATACCATCTGCCTGTGCTCTGTTTTCCTCCTGGCCGAAAGATACGCTATAATAAAACATGGTGAAATTGAAATAAGCGGGGTCCCTATGATGAAGAAGTATTTACTTGCATCACTTATACTTGTCGTTTTCCCTGTCCTGACGGGAATTATATCAAGTTCATCTGCTGCTGACGTGCCCAGGATGAGCAAGGAAGAACTCCGGGGCATGCTGGGCAACCCTGCACTTGTGGTGATAGACGTTCGAACGGAAAAAGAGTGGAGGAAGTCTGGCAAGAAGATCTCAGGAGCCACATGGGAGGACGCTGACGAATGGGAGTTGTGGACGGCCAAATATCCGAAAGACAAGACTATTGTGCTTTACTGCAGTTGACCTGACGAACGCACCAGTGCCTGGACGGCACGGATGCTCATGAAAAGAGACTTTACCAGGGTGTATGCGCTCAAAGGTGGTTGGTATGAGTGGCTGAATGCCGGATACCCCGTGGAATCGAAGTAGCTGGCCATTTTCGTCATGGATACCATCGATCTCCTCAGCCTCCGGCAGTGGGTCTCAAACTATTGCAGAAAATTTCATTCGGCGAATGAGAAGGACCACCAGAATATTGTTCTGAAAGAAGCTCATACCTATAACGTAGCTGCCAACATGCTCTCAATATCGGGGGTACTGCTGAGGAACAGGAACAAGGTCATGATGGCAGAAGCCATAGGGCTGCTGCACGATATCGGCCGTTTCCCCCAATATGCTCAATATAAAACATTTCGAGACAGCGTCTCTGTTAACCACGGCAGGCTTGGCGCGGAGGTGATCAAGAACGAAAACATCCTGAGCAACCTTCCGGTTAAAGAGCAGGAGATTATCATGGATGTCGTAAGGTTTCATAATACACCCACTGTCCCAGGCGGTCTCGATGCTGAGACGATCTTCTTCCTTAAACTGGTCCGCGATGCTGACAAACTAGATATCTGGAGGGTATTCGCCGAATATTATGAAAAGGACAATGCAGAACGGGAATCGGCGGCGGGACTTGGTCTTCCTGATACGCCCGAACATACCGATGCCATTGTCGCGTGCCTTGCAGAAAAGAGACTTGCAACCGTTTCAGCACTGAGAACACTGAATGATTTCAGAATCATGCAGCTCACCTGGGTATATGACCTAAACTTCCCGGCATCGTTCCGGCTTGCTATAGAACAGAGTTATATCGAGCGTATCATTGCGTCCCTGCCGGAAACAGATCAGCTGGCAGGGGCCGTATTCGCGCTGAGGCAATACCTGATGGAAAAGGCAAGGGGATGAAAGCTTTCATTGAAATTGTCTGCTATAACGGGTAAAATTATAGCACGGTTAACAAATATGGGCACTGTGCGATTCTTTTTCATCGGTTCTCTTTTCCTTCTCATTGCCATGGGACCGAACCCTTCTACGGGACAGAGCGGGGGCACGGCATCCTCTGCTGATACGGAAAAGAATGTTATGGGCAGAGCCCCTGACTTTACCTTGAAGGATATTCATGGAAGAGCGCTCTCTCTTTCGTCCCTCAAGGGGAAGGTAGTACTCATCAATTTCTGGGCTACCTGGTGCCCCCCCTGTAAAGCGGAAATGCCCTCCTTGAACAAGATATATAATGAGATGAAGGCCCAAGGATTAGAAGTTGTTGCCGTTTCAACAGATAACTCCTTATCGACGATCAAAGACTTTCTAGCCAGGAACCGGCTTGACTTCCCGGTTCTCTTTGATGAGAGCAAGGCCGTCACCAAGCAATACCACGTCTTTTCCATGCCGACCACCTTCCTTATTGATAGAAACGGCATGATCGTTGAGAAATTCTATGGAGAGGAAGACTGGACTGATCCCGCTATCAGGAAGAAGATAGATAAGCTGCTCTGACTGTGCGCCCTTGATGCTTCTGTTGAGCCTCTAAAAAACAATAGCCGTATTCCTTGACCATGAGAAACGCCGGGGCTCATGCATCCTCTTCAGGATGTATTTTCAGTACGGATTCCAGAGATGGCAGGCAACGCGCCTTCCTTCTTTTTCCTTAAGCTCCGGAACGGTCCTTGCGCACGGGTCGAAGCGCTTCGGACAGCGCGGATGAAAAGGACATCCTGAAGGAATATTGATGGGACTCGGCACATCGCCGAAATCAACTGCTCGCGGAACCCGCGGCGTTGCATGCAATGAGTTCGCCTTTCCCTCTCCTGGCTCCTTACGGTGAAGTATTTTTGGAGCGGAGGCAAGCAGCACTTCGCTGTATGGATGAAACGGAATCCGAAAGAGTTCTTCTGTCTTCGCATATTCTACGATCTTTCCGAGATACATCACGCCGACCCTGTCACTGATATACTGCACCACCCGCAGATCATGGCTAATGAAAAGAAAAGATATTTTTAGTCTCCTCTTGAGATCCTGGAGCAGATTAAGGATCTGGGCCTGGATCGACACGTCAAGGGCCGAAAGAGGTTCATCAGCGACGATCAATTCCGGTGAAACAGCAAGTGCCCGAGCAATGCAGATTCTCTGCCTCTGACCACCGCTGAATTCGTGGGGATAACGGTAAAGAACCTCGGGACCGAGTCCCACCATTTCCAGTATGCCCGTAACATGCCCCTTCATCGCCATGCGCGGTGTAAGTTTGTGGATGATCAGCGGTTCGGAAACCGTGTCGAACACCGTTCTTCTCGGATTTAAGGAGGCAAAGGGGTCCTGAAAGATGATCTGGACTGACTTCCTGAATGCCTTGAGTTCCTTCGCGTTAAAACCGAAGATATCCCTGCCCCTGAAAAGCACCGCACCTGCTGTGGGACTGACAAGTCTCAGGACAAGTCGGGCCACCGTGGATTTTCCGCAACCGCTCTCGCCGACAAGGGCCATGACATTGTCATCATCAATCGAGAAGCTGACACCGTCAACCGCTTTCAGCACCTGTTTCTGACCGCCGATCGCTCTGCGCACGTCAAAATGCTTTGTCAGATCCCGTATGTTCAGGAGTTCCATGATATCTCTTCTGCCCTGATGCACCGCACAAAGTGGCCGGCCGAAATCTGCCCAAGGTCGGGTTCTGACGATTTACAACGTTCTCGTGCATGTCTGCACCGGTTGGAAAACTTGCAGCCGGGTGGGAGCATCTCAGGCCGCGGCACAAATCCGGGTATGGGCGTGAGTGTTTTCCCCTTCTGCTTTGGCAGCGAGTCGAGCAGACCCATCGTGTATGGATGGCGGGGGTTACTGAATATATTTCCGGTTCCGGAAAGTTCCATAATCCTTCCGGCATACATGATGCCGACCCGGGCAGCATTTTCCGATATGATGCCGAGATCATGTGTTATAAAAAGGATCGACATCTTCCTCTCAGCCCGCAACCCCTGTATCAGATCGAGGATCTGTGCCTGAATGGTTACATCAAGAGCCGTTGTCGGTTCGTCCGCGATGAGCAGTGAAGGGTTGCATGCTATTGCCATGGCAATCATTACGCGCTGCCGCATCCCCCCTGACATCTGATGAGGATATTCCCTGATACGCACCTCCGGTGAAGGTATTCGAACCGTCCCGAGGAGCTCTACAGCCTTGTCCATTGCATCCCTTCTTCTCATATGCTTATGCGTCATGAGCACTTCAGCTACCTGGTACCCGATGGTAAGCACAGGGTTCAGGGATGTCATCGGCTCCTGGAAGATCATGGAAATTTCGTTGCCGCGGATACGTCTGATCGCCTCTCTGTCAGCCTTGAGAAGGTTTTTGCCCCTGAAGGATATCTCACCGGTAGCATAGGCAAGCGAGGGGAGAATACCCAAGATCGAGAGGGCGGTAATGCTTTTCCCGCAGCCGCTTTCTCCTGCAAGACCAAATATCTCTGACTCGGCAATGTCGAAGCCAAGGTTTGATACGACATTTGTCGGCTGAGCAGACGCTCTGAAGAAGATATTGAGATCCCTTACGACCAGCAGGGACACTGTAGGTTATTTTTCCTCTTTTTTCAAGAGCCTGAGGTAATTTTCCGCTTCCTTTAGGTTTGGATTGTATTCGAGGGCTTTCTGCCATTCTTCAAAGGCCAGACCAGAGAGACCTTCCATGTAGTAGCTCAATCCCAGCTGAACCCAGGCAGTTCCGTAGTTGGGATTGATGACCTTTGCCTTTACGAAATGCACGATCGCCTCTTCCGTCTTGCCCTTGTTCCTGAGCGCAATGCCCAGCTTCGTATGCACATCCGCAAGCCTTGGATGAAGCTTGACGGCTTTATGGTACTCCTCGATCGCCTCATCATTCATGTTGAACTCAAGGTACATATTGCCGACTCGGTAGTGCTCATTCGCAATCTTTCCCGCGATGAAGGGGTCCATCACATTCGGATCAGGGTGAGCGATCTGTGCGGCAACCGTAAAGACCTCTTGGGCCTTCTTGAATTCTCCAAGGTCGTTATACGTTATGGCGAGATTCAGCGATGCCTCCGTGTAGCGGGGATTGAGCTCAACTGCCTTTTCAAAGTGGCCCGCAGCTGCATTGAGGTCTCCATTGAGGTTGCTGATAATACCCAGCTTGTTCTGTACGTCAGCATATCGGGGGTTTATCCGGATGACCTCGCGGAGAAGCGGCTCGGCCTCATGGTATTTTCCCTCTTCGAAAAGTTTTTTGCCGAGCTCATAGAGTTCCTGCAGATGATCGTCCATAGGTTTACAGATTATAGGGACTGCACGGATTATTTGTCAAGAAACGGTCCGGAAGAACACCGCTTCAAACTTTGTGAGAATGCGGCTCTTCCTCCCTGGCTATTTTAAGCACCAGAAGCGTTACCATGCCGGCCATAAACATGACGCCCCCGGCAAGCGCCCATGGGGCGCCGGGTTCTTTGCTCACCTCGATCATCGCAACAGGGAAAGGCATTGCTTTTACTGTCTTGATGTAGATACCGATGCCATCCCTAAATGAGGGACTGTTCGGCTGTATTTTGTCTGCAGACAGAGCCCTGCCTTCCCGGTAATACTCGATATCAGCAGACCAGTCCAGAACATATCCCGAGGCATCGACCGCAGCATTCACCTGATTGAACCTCACCTCAAGATTGTTCTGAAGCTGAAGCACCGTTCCGTTGTAGGCATAGGTAATGCCCCTGGCGCTCCCGTAGGCGCTCAGCAGATGTGCAAGCAGAATGAAGAGAAACCCCATATGCATGATCTGGGGCGACATTATCAGCAGCCATTGCCTTGCACCCCTCTTCCGTATAACCGATTCAACGCTGCAGACAAGGGTGTTCGTTGCGAGCAGGAAAAGGATGGTGACTGATGCCCAGAGCCACCAGGTAATGCTGACCGGCATTTCCCGCATCCAGTCAAAAAGCGCAACCGTGTGGAGGGCAAGAAATTCATCATGCGCCGGCATGACAAAAGACCCGTAGAGCAGTAGGCAGATCAGCGTAACAGTAAGCCATACCGCAGTTCGCAATGATATAAGAAATGTCAGCATTGTATTAGCATGTATGCTGCTTCATACGCTTTGTTTTCTCCGTCAAAAAGAATGTGAGCTCTTCATAAAGAGGCCCACGCCAAGATAGGTGAACATGACAATAATAAATCCTGCGATAGCAAGCACAGAGACGGGTCTGCCCGTCCACCACGGTCTGAGCCGAACATGCAGATAGAAGCTGTAAAAAAGCCAGAGGATCACGGTCCAGAGTTCTTTGGGAGTCCAGAGCCAGTACGTTCCCCATGCCAGATACGCCCAGATACCGCCGAATACCATGGCTGCTGAAAAGAAGCAGAAACCGACCAACACTATCTTATACTGGATAGCGTCCTGTCCGGTGTCTTCGCGGACCAGGGACATGGCCCCCAAAATTGCCGCAATACCGAAGAGGGCATAGGAAAAGAACGAGAATGCCACATGGGTCTCGAACCAAAATGTCCTGAGCACCGGAGGAAGCGGACTGTTATAAGGTTTATAGAAAAAGGACAGCCCCATAAAGAAGACCGCCATACCTATGGCGGCATGTATAACCATCTTCGTCCTCTTCATCTTTCGCGCGACAGGAAGCATGAAAAGCACGATGGCCGTAGACAGGAAAAATAGCGTGTCATGAGGCCCGACAAGCGGCAAGCGGTCAAGAGCTATGCCACGCAGCACAAGATAACTGCTCTGAAGCAGAAGTCCCGCAAGGACAAAGGGAGTACGATAGTAACCGAAGGCATAGCATGCAACGGAAATGACGGCCAGCATGGAAAGAGCGTCCCGCATATCAGCTTTCTCAGGGGAATATCTTGCCCGGGTTTAGCAGGTTTTTCGGATCAAATGTCTGTTTGATCTTCTTCATGAGTTCGAGCTCTGCCGGATGGATTTCCATGGTGATATAGTCCTGCTTTGTAAGTCCGATGCCGTGCTCGCCCGATATTGTGCCACCCAGTTCAAGGGTGATCCTGAATATCTCTTCAACGAGTTTTTGCGCCCTTTCGTACTCTTTCTTTTTTGTTCTGTCCACCATAAGGTTCACATGGATATTTCCGTCTCCCGCATGCCCGAAATTCACTATCCTGATCCCTGTGCTTTCTGAGAGCATTTTCAGCCTTTTGAGCATGTCGGCCAACCTGCTCCTCGGCACCACAATATCCTCATTGATCTTCGTCGGACTAATATGAAAAAGTGCGGGAGAAATGGCGCGCCGCGCTTCCCAGAGCTTCATGCGTGCAAGTTCGTTTTCTGCCATGATGATCTCTCCGCCGAGCTTCTTGCAGACCGTCGATATCTTCTCCGCGTCGCGCATGATGACGGAAGGGGCTCCGTCGATCTCGATGAGGAGCATGGCCTCAATATCATCTGGAAGGCCCACTGATTTATAGCTCTCTACAGCACGTATGGTTTCGGCATCAAGGAATTCCAGAGCCCTCGGCACGATGCCTTCGGAAATGATATGCTGAACAGACTCGCCCGCAGGTTCAAGATTACGAAAGAGCGCAAGGAGCGTTATGACGGCCTCCGGCAGGGGGAGCACCTTGAGTCTTATTTTTGTGATCATGGCGAGCGTGCCTTCTGAACCAACAAGGAGTCTGGTGAGATCGTAGCCGACCACGCCCTTGGCCGTCCTGACGCCGGTTGTTATGATTCTGCCATCAGGAAGCACTGCCTCCAGTCCCAGGACGTAATCCCTCGTCACGCCGTATTTGAGTGCACGCGCACCGCCGGCATTCTCCGCAACGTTGCCGCCAATCGTACAGAAGTTCAGGCTTGAGGGGTCAGGGGGATAGAACAGCCCGTGCCGTTCGAGTTCCCGCTGCATTCTGCCGTTAACAACGCCGGGCTCTACGAGAACCGTGAGATCATCCCGGTTGATCTCAAGAATCCGATTCATCCTTTCCGTGCTCAAAACGATTGCTCCTTTTGAGGGGACTGCGCCTCCGGTCATACCTGATCCGGCCCCGCGGGGGACAATGGGAATATCATGATCATAGGCATAACGCATGACCTTGACGACATCGAGTACATCCTCTGCCCATACAACAGCCATAGGGTAAACATCAAAGCCCGAGGCGTCAAATCCATAGCAGAGAAGGTCTTCCGGTGCAAAGGATACTCTTCCAGGAAGAAGATCTGAAAGACTATTCATTATCGAGGATGCTGATGAGCTTCTCGAGGGTCTGCTTCTCTTTGTCAGACATGCTTTCAAAGTGCATGCCAACCTCATAAACAGGCATGCTCTTCGCTTCTCTCTGCTGCAGACCCTTAAAGGTAGATCTTACAATATTTCCCTTGAGAACAATTGAAACGTCTCCGCGCTCGATCCTGATCCTGTGTCGGCTATTCATGCCCACACGCCTCATACTCCTGAAGCGGATACCCGTCATACTGATATCTTCTACTTCAAGGCTTTCCACCAGGACCATCCTGCCAGAAACCTGCCCCCTGACTGCAAGCCGTTTCGCACCTCTCTTGTCCATCTCAGACCTCGGCAAACTGCATTGAGATTACCTTTGAGACCCCCGCTTCCTCCATCGTGATTCCATAAAGATGCTGTGCAACGTTCATCGTGGTCCTGTTATGCGTAACAACAATAAACTGCGTATCCTGCGATAGCCCGTGAAGCATGCGCGAATATCTCTCGGTATTCGATTCGTCAAGGGGTGCATCAGCCTCGTCAAGAATGCAGAGCGGTGTAGGTTTGATAAGAAAGCTTGCAAACTGGAGGGCGAGTGCCGTCAGCGCCTGCTCTCCTCCGGACAGCAAATGAATGTTCTGAATCCTCTTACCGGGAGGCTGCGCAATGATGTCGAGACCTGTTTCGAGAATATTGCCCTCGTCCGTAAGCACAAGCTCAGCCCTCCCGCCACCAAAGAGCGTAGTAAAGACTTCTGCGAACTTGGTCTTGAGCATATCAAAAGCCTCCCGAAGCCTTTTCCTCGTTGTGCTGTTGATCTTCGCTATCGCCTCTTCAAGTTCAGCAATAGACTTGCTCAGGTCCTCCTGCTGTCTCGTCATGAACTCATAGCGCGTCCGCAGCTCTTCATATTCGTCAAGCGTCCCGAGATTCACCGGGCCAATCTCCTGTATCTTGCCCTTGAGTTCAGCTGCCCTCGCCTCTTCCTCGGGTGTAACATCCCCAAGCTCCACCTGGTCGATCTCTTCCCCGAAGTTGTTCCTGATGTTCTCGGCGATGTTCCCGATCTTCATCCTGTGTTCAGCGCGTGCGACATCGAGCTCTGCTATCCTTGCCGTGGCAACTGACGCCTGTTGCCTCAGAAACTTGAGATCGTGCTCGACCGCCAGAAGTTCCTCGTTCTCTTGAGCTATGTCTTCCTTGCGTGCGCCGATATCCTGCCCCAGAGCGTCCGCATGACCTGCAAGTTGCTGGAGGCTTGTCTCATGTTCACCGATCTCCGTCCTCCTCTGTGCCATCCTTGTGCGAACCGAGGCTATCTCATCCCGGATCTCGTCCTTTTTCCCGACGAGTTCTTCACTTGTTTTCGTGGAAGCTTCCATCTCATTCCTGGTGGCATCAAAACGCTCGCGGTTTGCTGCCGCCTGCATCCTGAGATCGGTTACCTCTGTGCGGAGTAGCTCCTTCTCATCCTTCTTCTGCGAAATACCATCCTGAAGCCCCTGCAATTCATTCTCCATCGCGCTCTTTCTTGATTCCAGAGAACACACCTCTGTCTCGGCTTGAGCAATCAGTCTCCCAGTCATCTCTTTTTCCCTGCTTACCTGCTCAAGTTCCAAAGAAAAGAATGACAGTTTTCTGCTGACCCTTTCCTTGTCCGCAATATAATTCTCAACCGTTAAGCGTGCCAGAGAAATCTCCTTCTCGAATCCGTGAAGAGCAGCTTCCACATTCCGTATCTCTTCTTCTTTTGATAGCACAGATCCCTGAACAAGCCGTATCTCCTGATTTCTGGATTCAATAGCAGCCCTTTTCTCCTCGATCTGCTGTTCAATTTCGCGTATCTCGCGCTTTCTGCGAAATATCCCCCGCTCTCCCCCTACAATCACTGCTCCTGAGTGATCAACAACTTCTCCCGCAACCGTAACGATCAGGAAGCGGTCAGAAACCTGTCGCAGTTCCAGTGCAGTCTTCACATCAGAAACAATGACAATATTGCCAAGGAGATTCTCAGCTATCTTCTCATAACCATCCCTGACCTGCACGAAGTCAAGAGCCCTTCCCACAATGCTGCCGGGTACCTCGCCGGAAAGTATGACGGGAGGAGGGGTCACCGCAATGAAGGATGTCTTGTCAAGAGATTTGCCCTTCAGCGACGCTATCGCCTTTTCGATGTCTTCCCGGGATTCGACAACAAATGAATCCGCTTTCTCGGAAAGCGCATTTTCAATAGCTTTTTCATACGCAGCCTGAACCTCAATAGCATCTGAAACAGACGCTTTAAGCCGAATCGTACCGCTCGCAGAAAGGAGTTCTCTCGTGGGCTTATCCAGCACAATCTCTTTAAGCGAGTCGAGCCGCGAAACATGAGATGCAAGATCTTCTCTCGCTTCGGCAAGAGCCTTGGTGTTCAGTTCAAATACCGCTTTCTGGGAGGAGAGCTCACGGCCCAGGACATCCTTCTTCTCCTTCAGCAAGAGGGCTTCGTTATTTCTCCCGAGTATCTCCGATTCACCAGCCACTATCGCAGCATCTACTTCTCTCAGCATCTTCCTGGCTTCTTCGGATTCAGTAATTGCAAGTGCTTCTTTCTTCTCCAATGATTCAAGCGATGTCTGATGCCGGGACATCTCGTTTCTCGCCTTGCTTACCTCCTCAGAAATCCTGAATATTCCCCGCCTCTTTTCCTCGATTGCATACTCTTTTTCTGCAAGCTCCTGCTCGATCAACTTGAACGTGTCAGCCTTCTCCTTGAGAACATCCGTGGCCGCCTCGATTTCTTCGGAGATTCTTACGCTGCTTGCAGCCAGTTCGGCGTATTTGGCAGCAAGATCTGTTATCCGCTGTTCTACCTCCTCCGCCTGCGCAAAAAGACGGCGGTAAAACTCCTCATTATTGCTTATATCCTGTCGGCTCACGGCAATGAGCCTGTTCAGCTCGGCCATATTCCTTTCAACCACCTGAAATTCTTTTTGGACAACATCGAGCGCCTTTTCCCGTTCGACGAGATTGATCCTCCGCATTTGCGTCCTGTTTTCGATCTCTGTAATCTCTGCTCCCGTTATCGCTTCTTTTTCCTTCAATATCCCGTACTCCTCGCTTATTGCGGCGAGGGAATCGGTAAATTTCTGGTATTCTCTGCGGGCAATCTTCAGCTCTATCGCATTCAGTTCTGCCTGAAGCTTCTTATAGCGTTCGGCCTTTTTGGCAAGTCGGTCAAGGATATTGATCTGTTTTTTGACCTCTGTGATGATGTCATTGACGCGTGCAAGGTTGAGGCGGGAAGATTCAAGCTTGGAAAGGGCCTCAGCCTTTCTCACTTTATACTTCATTACCCCCGCGACTTCCTCAATGATGAACCTTCTCTCAAGAGGCTTAGAATTCAGGATAGCTCCTATCCTTCCTTGTTCAAGGATCGAATAACTTTTGAAGTCGAGTCCCGTATCAAGGAACACGTCCTTGATGTCCTTCAGTCTGCAGGGCTGCTTGTTGAGCATGTACTCGCTCTCTCCCGAACGAAAGAGCCGGCGGGTGACCGACACCATATCCGAGGGACCACCCCCGTTACCCTGCAGCGAGGTCGTAGCAAGGCCTGAAACAAGGAGCGTGACCTCCGCCATACCTTTCTGTTTTTTGGAAACTGATCCGTTAAAGATGACCTCTTCCATCTTTTCGCCTCTAAGGCTCTTTGCACTCTGTTCGCCAAGAACCCAGCGGAAGGCATCTACGATATTGCTCTTGCCGCATCCGTTGGGACCGACTATGCATGTTATGCCCGGGTGAAGGCTGAACAAGGTTTTGTCTGCGAAAGACTTGAATCCTATAAGTTCGATTTTTTCGATGCGCATGTTTTTTTAGAAATGAATACGACCTCTGTTTGGTTTGTTAGTATACCCTATCTCAAAATTCACTGACAAGCAATTTAGTCCTTCATCATGAGCGATTTCCCTATCAGGGTTCAGCGTAGCATATATCCCGATGACGCAATGCAACATGCATTCTTTATGAGCAGGAGAAAAATGAAAAGGGCTCTTGCGAGCCCTCGCTATTTGCAGGATTTCTTGACCTTCCCTGAGGCCTTCGGTTCTGGAACTGCTCAGGTGGGTACGCCAAGCCGGGGAAAGACGAAGACCTGGAGGATGATCCAGACCACAACGACCCCGAGAGCGACAAGAGCGTCGTTCACTGTGCCTTCTCTTTCTTCTCGGTCTTACCCGCCTTTTCTGTCTTGGCAGCCTTCCCCTTCGGCTTCTTGATCGCCTCATAATCGACGAGCTCAAGGATCGCCATGGGAGCAGAATCCTTAAGCCGCTGCCTGGTCTGAACCAGCCTCAGATAGCCGCCATTTCTTCCGGAGAAACGGGGAGCAATTTCGCTAAAGAGCTTGGAAGCAACATCCCGGTCGGTAACATACGCAAGAACCTGTCTCTTTGAGTGGAGATCGCCCTTGATGCCAAATGCTATCATCCTTTCGGCAATGCGTTTTGCCTCTTTAGCTTTTGCAACGGTCGTCTCTATCCTCTGGTTTTCCAGGAGCGCCGTAACAATCCCGCGCAACAGCGCCTTTCTCTGGTTCGAGGGTCTTCCAAAAAGCCTTCCATCTACCTTGTGACGCATTCTCTATTTCCTCCGGTCTTTATGCTGTTATTTATTGGCAGCATCGAGGTCAATCTTCATGCCGAGATGGAGGCCCATACGACCGAGGATCTCCTTGATCTCATTAAGCGACTTCCTGCCAAAATTCTTTGTTTTGAGCATCTCCGGCTCGGTCTTCTGTACCAGCTCTGCTATGGTCTTAATGTCAGCATTCTTCAGACAGTTATATGAGCGGACCGAAAGCTCAAGTTCATCAACCGTCTTGAAAAGATTAGGGTTTGAAGAAGCGTCACCTGCGTCATCGGCAATTGCAGCTGCATCCTCTGTTGTGCTTTCCATGAATTCTTCATCAGCTATAAAAAGATCCAGGTGCTCAATAAGGATGGAGGCTGCCTGCGAAAGAGCCTTCTGTGGCGTAACGCTCCCGTCTGTCCAGATCTCCAAGATTAGGCGATCGAAATCCGTAGCCCGACCGACTCTCGTCTTTTCGACCGAGTAATTCACCTTGGTTATTGGCGAAAAAGCTGCATCGACGGCAATCATGCCTACAGGGAGGTCTTCCTTGCCGTATTCAGAAGTAAGATACCCCTTCCCTTTTCTGATATGCACCTCTGCATTGAAGTTCGTATCCTTGTCCAGCGTTGCAACCTCCTGCTTTGGAGTGAGCATCTCAATGGCTGAATCGCACTGGAGATCCGTGCCGGTCACCTGTGCAGGTCCCTTTACGCTGAATGTAGCGATCTTGGTGCCATCGCCATGAAACTTGAACCGCAACTTCTTCAGATTAAGAATAATATCGATGACATCTTCCTTAACTCCATTGATGGATGAAAATTCATGAAGAGCCCCAGAGATTTTTACGGCTGTTATGGCCGCGCCCTCGAGAGAGGAAAGGATCACTCTTCTCAGGGAATTACCTAGGGTCGTGCCATAACCGCGTTCGAGCGGCTCAACAACGATCTTGCCGTATGTATCAGTTAATGTTTCTTCATCAAACCTGATCTTTTCAGGTAGCTGAAAGCCTTTTTTCTTCAGGTTCATCAGGCCTCCCGTATGCCTCAAATTTATAATACGTTAATACTTGATGTTCGTTATCGGAGTCAAACTCGGCTGCCGGCGCTACTTCGAATACAACTCGACGATTAACTGCTCATTCGCCGTCAGCTGAATATCTTCACGTGTCGGCACCTGAAGGACCTTCCCCTTAAAATTCTGGGCGTCCAATTCGAGCCAAGCAGGCAGACCTCGGTGCTCCATCTTCGAGATACTGTCCGTAACGATGCCCATGCTTCTGCTTGCCTCTTTGAGTTCCACCACATCGCCTACACGAACAACATATGACGGGATGGTCACTTTCCTGCTGTTAACAAGAAAATGACCGTGATTCACGAGCTGCCGAGCGCTGTTTCTGTTTGGTGCAAACCCCATCCGGTAAACAACATTATCAAGCCGTGCTTCGAGCAGCTGCAAAAGCACCTCACCGGTTACCCCCTTCTTACGCTCTGCCCTTTCAAAGGTGCTCCTGAACTGACCTTCCAGCAGTCCGTATATCTTCCTGACTTTCTGTTTCTCTCGAAGCTGAACGCCATAATCTGAGAGCTTACCCCTCCGCTGCCCGTGCTGTCCCGGAGGATACTGTCTCCGTTCAATCGCACATTTCTCTGTATAACACCTGTCCCCCTTGAGAAACAGTTTTTCCGTCTCCCTCCGACAGATCCTGCACAATGCATCAGAATATCTTGCCAATTTACACTCTCCTCCTCTTTGGCGGCCTGCATCCATTGTGTGGTACAGGAGTCACATCCTTAATAAGATTGATGTCAAGCCCTGCTGCCTGAAGCGCACGGATTGCCGACTCTCTCCCCGCTCCCGGGCCTTTCACATACACATCCACCTGCTTCATGCCGGCATCAATGGCCTTTTTTGCCGCAGCCTCAGCGGCCATCTGAGCTGCATAGGGAGTCCCCTTCCGGGACCCCTTGAACCCCAGGTTACCGGAACTTGCCCACGTGATGACACCGCCAATCGGATCGGTGATCGTCACAATGGTGTTGTTGAACGTAGCCTGTATGTAAGCAGCACCACTGCTGATGCTCTTTTTGTCCCTCTTGACTCCGCGCTTTTTCTGAGCCATCCTTTATGCCTCCTTCTTCTTTCCGACAACAGCCTTCCGCGGACCCTTTCTCGTGCGAGCGTTCGTCTTCGTCCGCTGCCCCCTGAGCGGCAATCCTGCCCTATGTCTGATGCCGCGGTAGCAGCCGATATCCGTCAGCCGTTTCACACTCATGGAAATATCACGACGAAGGTCACCTTCTACCCGATAATCCCTCTCTAAAACTGCCCTTATCTTTACCGTGTCCTCATCCGTAAGATCCTTAACCCGGATGTCCGGGTTTACCCCAATCTCTTCGAGTATCTTACTGGAAAGTACACGACCAATACCGAAGATTCTGGTGAGACCGATTTCAACACGTTCATTCTTGGGCAGATCAACTCCGGCGATTCTTGCCAATGTAAACCTCCTTGCCTTCCTTAACCCTGACGCTGTTTATGCTTCGGGTTTTCGCAAATAATTCTGATTACACCCTTTCTCTTTATTACCCTGCATTTTGAACAGATTGGCTTTACCGACGAACAAACCTTCATGTCCTGACTCCTTGGTTCCTATTTAAACCTGTACGTAATTCTTCCCTTTGTCAGATCATACGGAGAAAGCTCAATGGTCACTTTGTCACCTGGCAGAATCTTGATGAAATTCATCCTCATCTTGCCGGAAACATATGCCAAAATGACCTGGCCGTTTTCAAGTTCCACCCTGAACATAGCATTGGGAAGAGTCTCAACGATGGTGCCTTGAACTTCGATATTATCTTCTTTTGCCATGAAACA
>QKDO01000081.1 GCA_003252075.1 Nitrospirota bacterium | reverse complement strand
AAGGCTCATAATCCTCGGCGGCACGAGCTGAAGCGCTTCGTCCGCTCCTGATGCCCGCATATTCGTAAGCTTTTTCTCCTTGATCACGTTAACGTCAAGATCATTGTCCCGGGAGTTCTCCCCGATGATCATCCCTTCATAAACTGCCGTGTTCTCCTGGATGAAAAGCGTACCGCGAGGCTGAAGATGGAACAGGGCATAGGTTGTGGTCTTGCCCGCCCGGTCGGCGACAAGAGCGCCGGTAGTGCGTTTCGCTATAGGTCCCTGCCACGGTTCGTACCCGTCAAAAAGATGGTTCAGGAGTCCCGTACCTCTTGTGTCGGTAAGGAATTGTGATCTGAAGCCGATCAGTCCGCGTGACGGTATCCTGAACTCGAGTCTCACCCTGCCGTGCCCATTGTTCTGCATCTTCTGCATCCGTCCCCTGCGCATACCGATCTGCTGCGTCACCACACCGACAAAATCCTCAGGCACATCAATGACGAGCATCTCCATCGGCTCATGTACCTTGCCGTTGATCTCTTTCGTGATCGTCTCCGGCATGGAGATCGAAAGCTCGTACCCCTCCCGCCGCATCATCTCGATCAGGATCGCAAGCTGCAGCTCTCCTCTGCCCATGACCTTGAAGGAGTCCGTATTGCTAAAATCCACTTTTATCGAAACATTGTAGAGAAGTTCCTTCTCAAGCCGATCTCTCAAATTGCGGGATGTCACGAACTTTCCATCCTTACCGGAAAACGGCGAGGTATTGACGGAAAAGACCATGGAAATGGTCGGTTCATCGACCGTGATCCTCGGCAGCGGCTTGGGATCCTCGATATCCGTTATGGTATCCCCGATATTGATGCCATCGATGCCCGCAAGGGCAACGATATCGCCGACAGAGGCATCCTTAATATCTACCCGTGCCAGACCCTGAAATCCGTAGAGCTGCGTCACCTTTGTTTTGATGGTCTGTCCCTGGCTGTTCACCATGGCTACCCAGTCACCCACCTTTACTGAACCGGAAAATACCCTGGCAATCGCGAGCCTTCCGACATAGTCGTTGTAGTCAATATTCGTGACCAGAAGCTGAAGCGGTCCGTTCTCATCCCCGCCGGGCGGCGGTATGGTCTTGAGGATAAGCTCAAAGAGCGGTTTCAGGTCCGTTGCCTCGTCGTTCAGGCCGAGTTTCGCAACGCCCTGTTTTGCGTTAGTGTAAGCAATCGGGAACTCAAGCTGATCCTCGGTTGCGTCAAGGTCGATGAACAGGTCATACACTTCGTTCAGTACGTCCTGGATGCGGGCATCAGGCCTGTCTATCTTATTCACCACGATAATCGGTGGCAGGTTCAGTTCAAGAGCTTTTTTAAGCACGAACCGCGTCTGTGGTAACGGCCCCTCCGACGCATCGACAAGCAGAAGCACGCCGTCAACCATCTTGAGCGTGCGCTCCACTTCGCCGCCGAAATCGGCATGCCCGGGAGTATCGACGATGTTGATCTTGGTGCCCATATAATCGACAGCCGTATTCTTTGCCATGATCGTTATGCCGCGCTCGCGCTCAAGGTCGATGTTGTCCATTACCCTCTCCTGGACCTTCTCGTTGGAGCGAAAGGTGCCGGACTGCCTGAGCAACCCGTCCACCAGCGTTGTCTTGCCGTGATCGACATGGGCAATAATGGCTATATTCCTTAGATTTTCGCGCTTCATCGCACCTCACCCGTTTTGATATTTCTGCTGAAGGAAATGAAGGAAACTGCAGACTGCAGGAATGCCCTTCGCTGAAAACGTACAGCAGCAGGTCTTTATTCTACCTGCCGGAGCAGGAAAATGTAAACACCCCTATGCAGCGAGATGATGCAGGGGGGTCGGGACCGCTTTTTCCCCGTAAGAACGCATTGTGTTTCCCTCGCCCGTTGCTATAATTAAGTCAGAAAGTACTTCTGAAGACCTGAGCAGCCTCAGCAATGTGTTGTTTGCTGGAAGTAAGATATAACCCATACCATGGAGGGCGGTGACATGAAACGAATTGTGCTTCTCTTATCAGCAGCATGCCTGATGATGGTCCTGACAGAAGGCGTTGCATCGGCGAAAACGCTCTTTATAAGCGAAACAGCCGAAGTATCGAATCCCGACGCAACAGTGTGGGCTGATGCATTTAACGCTACCGTCAAACTTACCACCAATAACAATCAATGCATAGAGCTTCGCTTTTCGACAGAGGCAAAAACAAATGGTTCAACGTTGCAACCGCATATCGCTTTTCAGGCTCTTATTGATGGCGTATTGGCTAACCCTGCGGCAACAATCTTTTTTGAACCTTCAGAATTCGGTTATTTTGACATAGCAAACTTTTCGTGGTATCTGTGCGGACTGAAAATCGGTAGGCATACGGTGCAGATTCAATTCAGTCCTGACGTAGCTGGCAATGAGGCTGTGTTACGATCCGGATCGCTCATGATCGAGATGAAATCCGGCAGATTCGTCTTTTAACATATTCCCAGCCTGGCACAGAAAAACCATGACGCAGTTGCGGCTTTTCCGTGCTCTGTAACGTATTGTTACAAAAGGCAAAATAGAATCACAGATGTATCAAGCAGGGAGGTTAGCTGGCATAATAGTCGACACATTCTCTCCTCTTCAGGCCCATTGAAGATTTCGTGTCTCTCCTATCAGGAGAAGATAGTTTCAGAACGAAGTTACTGCCTGTTGCGCCAATGCAAGGACTTTGGCAGGAAGAATGCCGATAAGGATAACCGCAGACACGGTAACGGCAAGTGCAAGACCAATCCCCGGAGAGGTATTCAACTGTATAACCTCTTTCGGTTCCTTCATATACATGAGCATCACGATCCTAAGATAGAAGTATGCAGATATGGCACTGAAAAGCACCGCGACGATCACAATCCAGGTATATCCCGCATTGATAGCGGACATGAAGAGGTAGAACTTGCCCATGAATCCTGCCATGGGCGGTATGCCAGTAAGCGAGAACATGAAGACCAGCATAAGCGCAGCAGCTGTGGGGTGGGTTTTTCCAAGCCCTTCGTAGTCACTGATATCTTCTCCGGCAAATCCTTCTGTCCTGAGCATGATTACGATCGCAAAAGCGCCGATATTCATGAATGCGTAGATGAACATATAATTCAGCACGCTCGAAATTCCGGCGGGAGTTCCGGCGATGATGCCGAGCAGCATATATCCTGCATGGGCAATAGAAGAGTAGGCGAGCATCCTTTTGATATTTGTCTGCGAAAGCGCCAGAATATTGCCAATTGCCATGGTAAGCACGGCTATCGGAATCAAGATAACAGACCAGTCTGTCTTCACGGAACCAAACGCAACAAGAAAGACCCTGCCGAGCACAGCAAATCCTGCTGCTTTAGGGCCAACAGACATGAAGGCAGTAATCGGTGTTGGTGCGCCTTCATAGGCATCGGGAGCCCACATATGGAACGGCACCGCAGCGATCTTGAAGGAGAAGGCAACAGCAAAAAAGATCATGGACACCATCAGCAGCGGGTTCTTTGCAAGTCCATTATGTGTAATATAGACGGCGATATCCCTCAGGTTTGTCGTACCGGTGAGACCATAGATCAGAGACGTGCCATAAAGGAGTATCGCCGATGCGAACGCGCCAAGCAGCAGGTATTTTATGGCTGCTTCGTTCGACTTCATATCATAGCGAATGAACCCCGCAAGGACATAGGTGCTGAGTGCCATAAGCTCGAGGCCGAGATACAGCACAATGATATCCGCCGCTGACGCCATGAGCATCATGCCCAGTGTGGCAAAAAGGGTAAGAGCGTAATACTCCCCGAAATTGATCCTCATGGTCTGAAGATACTTGGGAGAAATCAGGACCGTGAGAACAAGATTCGCCATGAAGATAAGCTTGAAGAATGTGCTGTACCCATCAGACACAAACATGCCGCCAAAGGTCGTACCTGCGGAACCGAGGAGGAGATAGGATATCAGACCAACAGATATAAGAGAAAGGAAACCGAGCGTCTCCTTCCTCTTGATAACCAGCTCTGCCATGAGCAGGATGATGGCAACACCCGTCATCACAAGCTCAGGCATCACAGGTATAAGGTTCGGCATCGCTATGGGCATTAATAGTCCTCCGGTCTCATTTCAGAATCTGCGTCATGACATTTGCGGCCACTGCCGGTGCGCCTCCGCCGTTTACTCTCTCAAGAAGGTGCAGGACGGAGGGATGCATGAAGCTCAGGAAGGTGTTCGGGTAGATACCAATCCAGAATATCAGTATGACCAACGGCAGGAGCGTGATCAACTCCCGCATATTCACGTCCTGAAGTCCTGCAACCTTCGGGTTCGTCTCCATGAAAAATACCCGCTGATAGAGCCAGAGCATATAGCCTGCGCCGATGATGATACCCGAGGCTGCGAGCACCCCGGCCCACTGGTTTGCAGTAAAACCTCCCAGGAGGATGAGGAACTCCCCGATGAACCCGTTCGTTGCAGGCAGCCCTATGGACGCTAAGGTAAAGACAATGAAAAGCGAAGCGTAAATGGGCATGACTGACGCGACGCCTCCGTAGTCTGCGATTACCCTTGTATGGGTCCTGTCGTAGATGATGCCGACGCTCAGGAAGAGCGCGCCGGTGACAATCCCGTGGTTCAGCATCTGCAGAATACCGCCCTCTAAGCCCTGGGTGTTCAGGGCAAAAATGCCGAGGGTTACAAATCCCATATGGCTGACCGAACTGTATGCGATAAGCCTCTTCAGGTCCGTCTGTGCAAGGCAGATGATCCCCCCATAGATGATCGCGATGACCGACAGGGTGAGCATGATCGGCGTCATTGCACGGGATGCATCCGGAAGGAGCGGCATCGAGAACCTGAGGAAACCGTACGCCCCCATCTTGATCAGCACGGCAGCAAGGATGACGCTTCCTGCAGTGGGAGCTTCCGTATGGGCATCAGGCAGCCATGTATGCACCGGGAACATGGGTACCTTTACCGCGAAGGCGGCAAAGAACGCCCAGAAAAGAACGAGCTGCATCTTAAACGGGTATGCCTTGGTCATGAGCTCGAGGATGTTGAATGTCCTTCCCGCATAAAAGTATAAAACGATAATGCCGACAAGCATCAGCACGCTTCCGACCAGCGTGTAGAGAAAGAACTTCACGGCAGCGTAGACCCTGTTGGGCCCTCCCCATACACCGATGAGCAGGTACATGGGAATGAGCATTGCCTCCCAGAAGATGTAGAAAAGCATGAAGTCGAGAGAGCAAAAGACTCCGATCATGGCCCCCTCCATGACCAAGAGGGAGATGAAGAACTCTTTTGTCTTCGTCTTTATCGATTCCCAGGAGATGAGCACACAGAGAATCGTGACCAGCGTTGAAAGAAGAACGAAGAGCACGCTGATGCCGTCAAGTCCGAGATAGTACGTTATATTCAGCGACGGTATCCATTCGTGTTGCTCGACGAACTGCATGAGATGCGTTGACTTGTCGAAGTTCGTAAAAAGCAGCAGCGAGAGAAGGAATGTCGCGATGCCGACAAGCAGACTCACCATCTTAATGGCTTTTTCGTTCGCCCGGTTCAGGAGGAGGATAATGGCCGCCCCCACCGCGGGCAGGAAAATGAGCATGCTCAGTATCGGGAATCCCATAGTATTGTTCATGGTCTGTACCATCATCTACCTCAGGAGCATTATGGCGACGATTATCAGGATGCCGGTCGCCATAATGGTAGCATAATGCTGCATTAGCCCTGTCTGGATTTTTCGGAGCCCGGAGCTGAACGCTGCAATAGCGCTCGGCACACCGTTAACGACCGCTTCGATAATGCGGGCATCCGTTATGCCGATAAGTACGTTTTTAGCAATCCAGATAGCCGGTCTCACAATGATAAAGCTGTAGAGCTCATCAACGTAGTACTTGTTGAAGAGGACCCGATACACTGCACTGAGCTGCTGCGCCAAGCGGGCGGGCAACTCAGGACGCAGGATATACATGAAGTAGGCAAGGCCGATGCCGGCAAGGCCGACCGCGATGGAGATAAGCATCACCACCATCTCCTCAGCGTGCGTCCCGTGCCCCTCGGGATGGCCGAGGACCGGCTTCATGAACTCAGCAATATAGTTGTGCACCCCGATTTTTTCGCCGATGAGCGCCGGTATGCCGACCCATCCGGCTGCCACGGCACCCACGCAGAGCAGCATAAGCGGAATGGTCATGGACTTGGGCGATTCATGCAGGTGGTGCTCCTGGTCATGTGTTCCGCGGAACTTTCCGTGGAAGGTGAGAAAGATGAGCCGGAAGGAATAAAATGCCGTAAGGAACGCGACCAGGGTACCGATTGCCCATACGAACTTTCCGACCGGACTCTCTCCCGCATAAGCCATCCAGAGAATCTCGTCCTTGCTGAAAAATCCGGCCAGACCAGGGATACCGGAAATACTGAACGATGCAATAAGCATGGTCATGTATGTCACCGGCATGTACTTCTTCAGATTGCCCATCTTCTGGATATCAAGCTCTCCACCCATGGCATGCATGACGCTCCCCGCACAGAGAAAGAGGAGGGCCTTGAAAAAAGCATGGGTATAGAGGTGGAAGATACCTGCCGTGTAGGCCCCTACGCCGCATGCAAGGAACATATAGCCAAGCTGGCTTACCGTAGAGTAGGCGATGATTCTCTTCAGGTCGTTCTGTACAAGACCGATCGTTGCAGCAAAGAGCGACGTAATCGCTCCCGTCAGAGCGACGACCATAAGTGCAGTTTCGGAAAGACTGAATATGGGACTGCAACGGGCAACCAGGAAGACGCCGGCGGTCACCATGGTCGCTGCATGGATAAGGGCGCTGACCGGTGTCGGTCCCTCCATGGCATCAGGCAGCCATACATGCAGCGGTATCTGGGCGGATTTTCCGACAGAGCCGCAGAAAAGCAGCAGCGCGATCAGCGTCATCAGATGCACGTCATAACCGAGGAAGTTGAAGGTTGCTTCTGCAAGGCCTCCTGCCTGGCTGAATACCGGCTCGTAATACACCGTCCCAAAGGTAAGGAATACCACAAAGATGCCCAGGCCAAAGCCGAAATCGCCGAAGCGGTTGACGATGAATGCCTTCTTGCCTGCATCCGATGCTGACTTCTTGTTAAAATAATAGCCGATAAGGAAATAGGAACAGAGACCCACCCCCTCCCACCCGAAATACAGCTGAAGAAAATTGTTTGCCATTACGAGCATAAGCATCGAGAACGTGAAGAGGCTGAGGTATGCGAAGAACCGGTAGTAGCCGGAGTCGCCATGCATGTAACCCACCGAATATATGTGGATAAGTGTACTGCAGGTCGTGACCACAATGAGCATGACAACGGTGAGCTGATCAATCAGGAAACCGACGGAGACCTTGAACCCTCCGGAGAGCATCCAGGTGTAAAGGTCAAAGTTGATCGTATTGCCCCCCAGGACATCAACAAGCGCCATGACTGCAAGCACCCAGGAACCAGCGACCGCAAGGATAGAAACCCAGTGAGCATTTTCTTTCAGGTATTTCCTGCCGAAAAGGATATTGATGACAAATGCGGCAAGCGGCAGGAACGGTATCAATGCGTAGCTGTTCATGGTCTATCCCTTCATCTCGTTCATTTCGTCGACATGTGCCGTCTGCTTGTTCCTGAAGAGGGAAATGATGATGGCAAGGCCTATCGCTGCTTCAGCCGCTGCTACCGTGATGACAAAAAAGACGAGGATATGGCCCCGCATGTCCTGCAGATAATGGCTGAAGGAGACGAGGCTGATATTCACCGCATTCAGCATGAGCTCAACGGACATGAACATGATGATGATGTTTCTCCGCGTCAGAAAACCGAACATGCCGATCATGAAGACCGCTGCGCTCAGGGTAAGATACCAGTGTAACGGGACCATCATCAACTCCTCAGTTTTC
Source organism: Nitrospirota bacterium (assembly GCA_003252075.1). Taxonomy (GTDB): domain Bacteria; phylum Nitrospirota; class Thermodesulfovibrionia; order Thermodesulfovibrionales; family UBA6898; genus UBA6898. Next base: position 28,889 of record QKDO01000081.1, on the reverse strand, counting down.
TTTTTGCGAGGACCACCGCACCGACGACGGCCACAAGCAGGATCAGGGATGCTATTTCAAAGGGGAACAGGTATTCCGTATACAGCAGCCTGCCCAGTGCTTTCGTATGGGTCTCGCTTCTGATGGCCTCGATCGAATAGGAGCCGACCGGCCCCTGGACATAGGCACCGAGCGCGGCCGTTACGGTAATGAAAAGGGCAGCAACAATGAAAAACGCAGCAGGCCATGAACCGGCAATCTGCCGGAGAGAAAGTTCCTCCCTCAGGTTCAGCAGCAGGACAACGAAGAGAAACAGAACCAAAATCGCGCCGGCATAGACGATAACCTGGATTGCAGCAATAAACTCGGCGTTCAGGAAAAGGTACAGTCCCGCAATATGGAAAAAGAGCAGCAGCATCCACATCACGCTGTGCACGGGGTTTCCCCTCGTGACCACGAGCAGCGACAGGATTATGATCATAAATGCATAATAGCCGAAGAAGAGTTGTTGAAGCATTCCTATGTTCTTTCCTTCCTCTTTATCTTGCTGAACATCGCCTGCTCAGGGTTTCCCGTGAAGTCATCAGACATGGGCCTCCAGAATTCCTTGAAATACCGCTTTCCCTTTTCGCCCTCAAAGAACTTGTCCCAGTTAGCAAGGAGTTTCTCCTTGGTCATATAGAAATCGTCCCTCGTATAGTTCGCGTATTCATAATGCTCGCTCAGGGTGATAGCGCCGAAGGGACATGCTTCAACACAGAAACCACAGAAGATGCACCTGAGGACATCCACTTCATACCGCTCGACTGCCTTGTTGTGGTCTTCGCCCTCTGTTGTATAGATATGGATGCACTGTGACGGGCAGTAAGCTCCGCAGAGGCCGCACCCTACGCATTTCATCCTTCCGGTATTATCCTTGGCAAGTGCGTGCAGCCCGCGGAAACCGGGCAGTGCCGGCACTTTAACCAGCGGGTACCTGCGGGTCACCGGAGACTTGAAAAGCGTCCTGAAGGTAAGAGCCATACCCTTGAGGATCTCGGTGAAAAAAACTGTCTTGATCAATGGATTCTTCATTAGAACCATCCCATGATTTTCAGTGTCCCGGAAAACACAACGTTTACAAGGGCAAGCGGGATGAGCAGTTTCCAACCGATATTCATGAGCTGGTCATAGCGGTACCTCGGCAGCGTTGCTCTTACCCAGTAAAAAAGGAACATGAAGACATACACCTTCGCCAAAAACACAACGATCCAGACAAAGTTCGGGAGTTCAGAAAGGAACGGCAGGGCCTCCATAACGAACTTCGGAAGGGTCCAACCGCCCAGGAAGCAGACCGTACCGATGGACGACATAATGAGCATCCCGGTATACTCTCCGAGAAAGAACATGGCGAACCTGAATCCACTGTACTCCGTAAAATACCCTGCCACAAGTTCGCTTTCAGCCTCGGGCAGGTCAAAGGGCAGTCTGTTCGTCTCCGCAAACATTGCCACGAAAAAAACAAAAAACCCAAGTATCTGGGGAATAGCATAGAAGCCGGTCGGATAGTTGTATTGCGCCCTTACGATCTCGGTAAGGTTCAGCGAACCGGCCATGATCATGACGCCCACGAGGCTTAACCCCATCGCAATCTCATAACTGATTACCTGGGAGGCCGACCGGAGGCCGCCAAGGAAGGAGTATTTCGAGCCGGCTGACCATCCTGACATGACAATACCGTAAGCGCCGAGCGACGACATGGCCAGGAGAAATAGCAGCCCGACATTGATGTTCGCAACGGCGAAGCCGTCGAAAAACGGCAGTACGGAAAGAGATGTGAGCGCAGATGTAAAAAAAATCACAGGAGCAAGATAAAATATCGGTTTGTCCGCATCTGCCGGTATGATATCTTCCTTGAAAAAGAGCTTCACCCCGTCAGCAAACGGCTGCAGAAGACCGAAAGGGCCGACCTCACGGGGACCCAACCTCAGCTGCATATGACCGATAACCTTCCGTTCCCAATAGGTTGCATAGGCGACATGCAAAAGGGTCCCGACTATCACCACTGCCACCTTGATCAGGATGATGACGATGTTCAGGATCATGTCCGCCATCGGTTCACCCACGAAAGAAGCAAGAAAGCTGGTCACAGAGCTTATCATGCAGTCACCTTTTCTATGGATATCTCAACAGCATCGATGCAGGGAGCCTTGGTTACCTGATCGAGCGTGTAGTCAGCAAGTCTGAATGCGCCTTTGCTTTCGAAGTTATTGCTTATCGTGACAGACAAGTCGTCTCCGGCTTTCTCGATAGCAATAAAAAGAGACAGGGCCCCGGCTTTTGACCTGACGGTTACCACATCGCCTTCCGTGAGAGAGAGCATCTTCGCCCTCCCCGCTCCTATCCGTGCCACGGCATGGGGATAGATGTTCATCAGAGAGGCGGCGTGCGTGCTCATGGTACCAGAATGGAAGAGCGGTCTCTCCACCTTCAGATAGAGCTTTCCGGCTGCAGCTGAAACGGCTGAGGTGTCGATCTGAATATCTTCCTTTACATCCCGGAGAGGCTCTCCCTTATACGGATAGATGTTCTCACCTTTTTCGATGTCCTCGTAGGAAAGGTCCCGGTAAAGCGGCGATACCTTTGCAATTTCGTGGAAGACCTCTTCAGCCTTGGTGTAATCCATGCGGTATCCCATGTTTTTTGCTATTTCCGCTACGATCTTCCAGTCTTCCATGCCCTCTCGCTGCACAGACTTTTTCACGCGCTGGATTCTGCGTTCCATGTTTGTAAAGGTCCCGTCCTTTTCTCCCCAGCCAAGCGCCGGAAGAACAACATCGGCGAGCTTTGCCGTTTCCGTGAGAAAGATGTCCTGAACAATCAGGAAATCCAGATTCTTGAAGGCCTTTTCCACCCTGCCGGAATTGGGGATGTTGCATACGGGGTTTTCTCCCATCACATACATGGCCCTGAGCGTTCCCTTCTCGGCAGCTTCGATCATCTCGAAGAGATTAAGACCGGGCTTTTCAGACAGCTCTGCATGCCAGACCGCCCCATACTTCTTCGTGAATTCGGGATAGGCAACAGGACGGTATCCCGGCAGCATGTCCGGTGCACAGCCCATATCGAGCGCACCCTGCTCGTTCGCCTTCTCCGAGAGAAGATATACTCTTCCGTTTGCAAGATAGGTTATTGCCGCAAGCAGGAGAAGCTTATAGCTTCCGCCGATGCTCTGTACGGTCTCCTTGCCGATGACGATACTGAACGTCGTCGCAGCTGCGAGAAGATCCACATATGCGGCAAGCTGTTTTTCCGATACGCCGGACTTTGCAGCAACATCTGCGGCAGTGACATTGATGCTTTTTATCTTCCCCTCAAGCGGGGCGTTCGCCCCTGAAAGGCCCTTCTTTTCCCTGAGCGCAGTCACGATCCCCTCGAGGAGGAATGTCTCCGTAAACTGCCGGGGCAAGAGCTTTGTCGGGCTAAAGATCCTCAGTCCCTCAAACTCGCCGACGGTCATGACCTGTCCGCCCCTCCTTGCGCATGCCCTGATCTGTAGACCAAGGATGGGGTTGACCGTAGTAGGGTCCCCGCCTATTACCATGACCGTATCAGAATTGGCAAGGCCGGAGATGATATTCGCCGTAGCACCCTGTCCGAAGATGTTTTCAATGAAGCTCTGCGCCCCGGCAAATCCGGTCCGAGCAGTCGTATCGACATTGTTCGTGCCAACCGCAACGCGCAGAAACTTCTGTAACACATAATTGTCCTCATTCGTGCAGCGCGGCGATGCCATGCCGGCAACCGCGTCACTGCCGTAAGTTGACTTGATATTGCCGAGCTTTTTCGCAACAAGGGTTATGGCCTCTTCCCAGGTTGCCTCGGCAAGCGCGCCGTTCTTCCTGATAAGCGGCACGCTGAGTCTGTCCTTGCTTCCGACAAACTCATAACCGAACCGCCCGCGAGAGCAGAGCATGCCATTGTTCACCGTGGAGCCAAGCTTCGGTATCACCCGCTTTATCACGTCGTCACGGACCTGCGTGACGACCGTACAGCCGACTCCGCAGTAAGGGCAGACCGTTTCGTACTGTTCTTTCACCTGCCACGGACGGTAGCTGTGCCGGTGAAGTCTGGACATAATCGCTCCGACAGGGCAGACTGAGACGCAGTTACCGCAGTACTCGCAGTCAAATCTGCCGCTCGAAAACGGCTCGATATGGGAGTGGCCGCCCCGGTTAATGACGGCGATAGCCGAAGCGCCCTGGAGCCCTTCGCACATCCGAACGCAACGTGTACACATGATGCAGCGATCCATGTTTCTGACGATCACCGGGTCCTGAAGGCTCTCGGGAACTTTCCTCTTCTTTTCCTTGAACCTTCCCTTCCCGGGACCGTATTTCTCAACAAGATCCTGGAGATCACATTCTCCTGCCTTATCGCAGTATGGACAGTCGAGCGGATGATTGATCAGGAGGAACTCAAGAATACCACGCCTGACGTCAGCTATCTGCTCTGTCTCTGTCCTGACAACCATGCCGTCCGCCACCATCAGCGTGCATGCCGTCTGGAGTCTCGGCATCTTCTCGACCTCTACAAGGCAAAGCCTGCAACCGCCATACCGTTCCAGCTGCTCGTGATAGCACAGTGTCGGTATCTTGATACCGGCGGAGCGTGCAGCCTCTAAGACCGACACCGGTTTCTCAAGCTTAATCTCCCTGTCATTTATTGTTATGGTGATCATCGCACTATCCGTTAACCACACATTTCTTTGCCCTGATATGTTCTTCGAATTCAGGCCGGAAATGCTTGATGAAATTTTGCACTACAGAGGCAGCTCCGTCGCCGAGCGGACAGAAGGTTTTGCCGAGCATATTTGCCGATACAGCGAGCATCGTGTCTATGTCACCTTCCATGCCCTCGCCGTTTTCGATGCGTCCGAGTATGGCCCTGAGCCATCCTGTGCCTTCCCGGCAGGGAGTACATTTGCCGCAGGATTCATGCTCAAAAAACTTGAGCGCCCTGTGGCAGACCTTTACCAGGCAAACGGACTCATCCATAACGATGACCGCACCGGAACCGAGCATGCTCCCATGCTTCGGCATATTCACGAAGTCCATGGGACAATCAATCTTGTCGGGAGGAAGCACCGGTGTCGATATACCGCCGGGGATGACTGCCTTGAGCTTCTTGCCGCCCTTAATGCCGCCACAGTGCGTATAGATGATATCCCTGAGCTTCGTGCCCATCGGAAGTTCGTATATTCCGGGCTTTTCTACATGTCCGCTGATGCAGAAGATCTTCGGTCCCGGGCAGTCCGGGGTCCCGATCTTGGCATAGGTCTCGCCACCCACCTCTATGATATACGGGAGGTTCGACAGCGTTTCGACATTATTGACAACGGTCGGCTTCGAAAATACGCCGACGTTCACCGGGAATGGAGGCTTGATCCTCGGCTGTCCCTTGTCCCCTTCGAGTGATTCGATGAGTGCCGTCTCCTCACCGCAAATGTAAGCGCCTGCTCCCTGGTGCACGGCAAGGTGGAAGGTGATCCCCTTGCCAAGGATATTTTCACCGAGAAGGTTAGTGTCGTAAGCCTGCTGTATCGCGGCATTAAGGATATGTTTCGCAGCAGGATATTCGCCCCGCAGGTAGATGTATCCGTACTCAGCCTTGAGCGCGTGACCCGAGATGATCATCCCCTCGATAAGCAGATGCGGGTTCTTCTCGAGGATCGGTCGGTCCTTGAATGTCCCCGGTTCTCCCTCGTCTGCATTACAGAGCAGGTACTTCGGGAACTTCGGATCGGCTGAAGCAAAGGTCCATTTCATGGCAACAGGGAACCCCGCGCCGCCGCGGCCGCGGAGTCCGGCCTTCTTTACCTCGTCAATGACCTGCTGAGGTTCCATCCCGAGCGCCTTCCGGATGCTTGCATACCCGCCAGCCTTCTTATACTCGGCAATGTCGGCCGAGTTGGGATTCTGTATGTTCTTTAACAGTATCGTTTCCATGGTGCTCTACGTGTATTTCTCCAGGATTTCCTGCAGTTTCTTCTCCGTAAGGTTGTCGTGGAAGTCATCATTGACGAGCATTGCAGGAGCTGTACCGCAGGCCCCGATACACTCCATGATGACGAGCGAAAAACGGCCGTCCGGCGATACGCCGCCCGGTTCGACGCCATATGTGATCTTCAGGAAATCGACGAGCCGTTCGGCACCGAGGATCATGCAGGAGACATTGGTACAAAGCTGGATAAGGTGCCTGCCCATGGGCTTCTGCTTGTACATGGCATAGAACGTCGCAACCCCCCGCACGGTTGCCTTCGGAACGTTAAGAAGGTCAGCGACTGCATCATAAGCCTCGGAGGAGAGCCATCCGAACTCCCTCTGGGCAACATAGATCGTAGGCAGGAGAGCTGCCCGGGCATTCGGGTATTTCGTCCTGATATCCTCGATCTCCTGTTTTGCCGCACTACTGAACATTATTGTCCTTGTCTGCCTCTTCCCGTAATATTTACCGGTCACACTCACCGAGAACGATGTCTATCGTTCCGATGTTTGCGATCACGTCTGCGATAAGGCCTCCCTCGCTGAGCCTCGGGAGCACCGACGCGTGCACAAAGGATGGGGAGCGGACCCTCATCCTGTAAGGCTTTCCCGTGCCGTCACTCACGAAATAAAACCCGAGTTCCCCTTTCGGCACCTCAGATCCCACATAGACCTCGCCTTCCGGCACGGTCGGCCCTTTCGTGATAAGAATGAACTGGTGGATCAGGTGCTCCATATCCTTCAGGACCATGTCTTTCGGCGGGAGTGTGAACTTCGGAGCATCTGCCATGACCGGCCCTGCCGGAAGGTTCTCGATGCACTGCTTGATTATCCGGTTCGCCTGCCGCAGCTCGCCTACCCTGACGAGGTACCGGTCGTAGCAATCACCCTTCTTGCCCACCGGCACGTCGAACTCGACCCTGTCATAAGCATCGTAGGGGAAATATTTCCGCACGTCGTAATCGACCCCGGAGCCGCGCAGCGTACCGCCGGTAAGGCCCCAGTTGACCGCTTCCTCGGCAGAAATGACACCGATATCGACGGTTCGTTCCTTCCATATCCTGTTTTCGGTCACCAGGGTCTCAAAGTCGTCCATGTTTGACGGGAAGTCGAGTACAAACTCGTACAGCAGATCGAGGAACTCCTGGCTGATATCATTGCGGACGCCGCCGACCCGCGGGTAACTCACCGTAAGACGCGCGCCGCAAAGCATTTCAAAGAGGTCGAGGATCCTTTCCCTTTGCGCCATGGAAAGAAGGAAGGGCGTAGTAGCGCCGATGTCCAGCACATGCGTGCCGAGCCATATGATATGGCTCGATATCCTGCCCATTTCGGCAACCATAGTCCTGATATATTTCGCCCGTTCCGGGGCCTCGATACCGAACAGCTTCTCGACAGCATTGACATACCCCACGTTGTTGTTCATGGATGATATGTAGTCAAGTCTGTCCGTCAGCGGAAGGGCAGCAAAGTAGGTCCTGTGTTCTCCGAGCTTTTCAACGCCCCGGTGCAGGTACCCTACGTAGGGAGTACACTTGACGACGTTCTCTCCGTTAAGCTGCAGAACCAGCCGCAGGACACCGTGGGTCGCAGGATGCTGGGGCCCCATGCTGATCGTCAGTTCTTTTGTCTCAAAGGGTTTTTCTATATCTTCCATCTCACTGGTACCAGTCAAACTGTCTGTACTTCTTCGATCGTTCCAGTACGTCTGTGAACCCGCTCCACTCCGTATCGGGTCCTTTCAGCGGATAGTCCTTCCTGAGCGGATATCCTTCCCAATCCTCGGGAAGGAGCACCCTCCTCAGGTCTGGATGTCCGGAAAAGACAATGCCGAACAGGTCGTAACATTCACGCTCATGCCAGTTAACCCCGATCCAGACCGGCATGACCGAGTCGATTCTTGCATCGTTTTGGGGAACCTCAGCCTTAAGGCGGAGTGCGTGACGATGCCGTATGGAATACAGGTGATAGACAACTTCGAACCGGTTATCTTTTTTGCCAAGATAGTCAACACCACAGAGGTCTATGAGGTAATCAAGGTAAAGGTCAGGTTCATCGTGGAGATATCTGCATATCTCAAGGATCCTGCCTTTTCCAACCGTGACCGAGACCTGCCCCCTGAACTCCTTGACATCAAGAACTTCTTCGGGAAAACGCTCCTTCAGTCTCTCTGCAATCTGAATTGGTTCCATGTATCTCAGTTCTTGCCCTTCGTCCGCAACCCTTCGGTTCTTCTCACCTGCAGGCTATGGGATGTAAACTTCTCTTATCTCCAGCGGCTCCACCGGAACTGCTCGTGCCTTATCTTTTCCTGCAGCCTGATGATCCCGTCAATAAAGGCCTCGGGCCGCGGCGGACAGCCGGGAATGTATACGTCAATAGGCAGAAATGTATCGCATCCCTGAACCGTGCTGTAGGTGTCGAATATACCGCCGCTGTTGGCACAGCTTCCTACGGAAATAACATATCGCGGCTCCGGCATCTGGTCATAGACGCGCCTGACGATCTCTGACATCTTCTTCGTCACGGTGCCGGCGACAAACATAAAGTCAGACTGCCGAGGAGAGCCTCGGGGGATGATTCCCATTCTGTCAAGATCATTGTGACTGGCATACACGGCCATCATCTCGATGGCGCATCAGGCCAGACCGAACGTCATGGGCCACAGTGACGACGTTCTTCCCCAGTTGATCAGCTTGTCCATCGTGGAGATGATGATATTCGGTGCAAGGATCTTCGTTCCTTCTTCAACCTCAACCAGCTGCTGGGAAGGCGTGCTGAGCGTGGTGATCAGTCCCATACAAAGGCCTCCTTTCTCCATGCGTAGATGTATCCGACGAACAGGATCACGATAAAGATCACCATTTCGACAAATGCGTAGAGGCCGATCTTGTCAAACACCACTGCCCAGGGATAGAGGAAGACCGCTTCCACGTCGAACACAACAAACAGCATGGCTATGATATAGAACTTGACGGAAAATCTCATATGGGGCTCACCGACAGGGATATTGCCGGATTCATAGGGCATGAGCTTCTCGGCATAGGGCCTTCTGAGGCGAAAGAACTCGCCGAGAACCAGCGCGCCTATACTGAAGGCCGTAGCGACCATCAGGAAGATAAGTACCCCTAAATATTCAGAAGGCATAAAAGTTCCGGGCATGACGGTATAATTTTATAGGATATGCAAACGAATATGTCAAGCAAAAAAATTGAACCTACAGCTTTAGGTTTTTTCTTGCTTTAATTGTTGTAAATGATTTAAATTTTTTATCAATGCGCGTAAAAAAATCATTTCACTCACTCACGGGAAAGCTCATTCTGACTATCGGCACCCTCATGGTAGTCGGCAGCCTGCTTTTCTGGTTTTTCCTCTTCAAGCACCAGGAAAAGGAGCTCCTGGCGAGTTCGGTAAAGTACGGATATTCCTTTGTTGACTACATACGGAACAGTACACGGTACGGAATGCTTACCAATCAGGACCTGCTTATCCAGCAGACCGTTGAGGCTGTCGGCGTTGCCGAAGGCGTGCAGAATGTCCAGATCTTCAATTGCACGGGAAAAATCGCTTACTCATCGGACAAGAAGATGGTCGGCACGGTCATTGACAAAAATGCCCCGGTCTGCTTGAAATGCCACGATTCTTCGGGGCCGGCAAAGGTTACCCCGAGCTGGAAGGTAACCAAAGGGGAACATTACCGGGTCCTCAGCATCGTACAGCCCATATACAACGAATTTTCCTGCTCAACTGCCGCATGCCATGTCCACCCCAAAAACAAGCGTATGCTCGGGCTTGTCCAGGCTGACCTTTCCCTTGAGCTCCTCGACAAAAGCATCATGCAGCAGGGCATCGCGATAACGGCATATGTGCTCGCTTTCTCTGTCGTAATATCGGCAACGCTCTGCATCATCCTCTGGAACCTTGTTTCCACGCCCCTGACCCTTCTTTCGCAGGGCATGAGAAAAGTGGCATCCGGGGATCTTGACCACCATATCGAAATCCATCGAAGAGACGAGATCGGCGAGCTCGCGGAAACATTCAATGCCATGAACGCAGAGCTCAAAAAGGCGAAAAACGAGCTGATGAACTGGGGCAATAAGCTTGAAAGAAAGGTCCAGGAGAAGACCGATGCGATTCATCGCGCTCAGCAGCAGCTCGTCCACTCCGAAAAGCTGGCTTCCCTCGGCAGGATGGCAGCAGGCGTTGCCCATGAGATCAACAGTCCCCTTACCGGCATTGTGACCTTCGGCCATCTGCTCCTGAAAAAATTCCCGAAAGGTTCTGAGGAATATGAGGATGTCGAGGTCATCATCGATCAGGCAAACCGGTGCTCTAATATCATCAAGGGGTTGCTCGGGTTTGCACGGGCCAATACGGCTGAAAAGTCCCCTACGAACATCAACGATGTATTAGGCAGTTCGCTCAACATCGTAAGGAACAAGGCGGACTTCTTCAATATTACGCTGGTTACCAACTTCGACCCCTCGCTTGCACGGATCAAGGCGGATGCGCCGCAGTTACAGCAGGTATTCCTTAACATGATCGTCAATGCTGCAGACGCATGCGAAGGCAAAGGAACGATCACCATAACAACCAAGAACGTGAAGGAACACGATCATGATTTCGTGGAAATAGAGTTTAAAGATACGGGGTACGGCATCAAGGATGAAGATCTCGAAAAGATCTTCGAGCCCTTTTTTACCACCAAACCCGTCGGCAAGGGCACAGGACTTGGCCTTGCCGTGACCCATGGTATCATTCAGGAGCATGGCGGCAAGATCACGATCAACACCAAGGTCGGAGAGGGCACCAGCTTCATTATAAGACTCCCGGCACTGAAGGAGACATCATGAGCAAGGGGAAAATACTCGTCATAGACGATGAAGACATCGTTCGGTTGAGCTGCAGCCGGACGCTCGTGCCTGAAGGATATGAGCTCAAGATGGCAAAGAACGGTCCTGAGGGACTGAAACTACTGGAGGAGGAGTCCTTTGACCTCGTCCTCACCGACCTCAAGATGCCGAATATGGACGGCATAGAGGTGCTCGCGAACATCAAGGGAAAATGGCCGGCGACAGATGTTGTCATCGTAACCGGGTATCAGACCGTCGAGACCGCTGTAAAGGCTATCAAGCTCGGGGCTTTCGACTATATCGAAAAGCCTTTTACCCCCGACACGCTCATTGCCACGGTGTCGAATGTCTTTAAGATACGAAACAAGTAAGGGCTGCAGGCCGTGTATGATACCGGACATGCAGCATCATAAGGAGGGCAGCCATGGAAAATAAGGGGAAGATACTAGTTCTTGATGATGATCCCGTCGTTACGCTGAGTTGCAAGAGGATTCTCGGTGCCGAAGGGTTCAACATCATTACCGTCGACAAGGGAGAAGATGCCATCAAGAAGGTGTCGACCGAAGAGTTCGACCTGCTGATCTCAGATGTCAGGCTGCCCGACATGAACGGCATCACGGTTCTCCGGGAATCAAAGAACGTTCAGCCGAAGCTCGATGTCGTCATCATCACGGGATATCCTACCCTTGAAGATGCCAAGGAATCCGTCAGGCTCGGTGCCTTCGAGTTTATCGAAAAGCCCTTTACCCCCGAGTTCATGCTGAATGTTGCACGTAAGATATTTGACAACCGGGGCTGGATCCTGAGAAAGGCTTTCATCGATGAGTTCAGAAACGACATCGTCAATCTGCGGGACACGCAGAATCCTGTCCTGTTCTATAAGGAAGGGACGTGGGCGAGGCCGCTGAAGAACAACATATGGGAAGTCGGCTGCGATGCGCGGTACTGGCTCCTGGCCGGCCAACTCGCTTCCATAGAGGTTTCCCCACATCTGAGGACCATCATGGCAGGAGAAAGCTTCGGCAAGGTCCTTACGAGCAGCGGGCAGACCGATGACCTGATCGCACCCATGACCGGAAGGGTGATCGAGGTAAACCAGCATGCAAACACCGCCATGAGCGCACTCGTCAGGGACAACCTGAGCGAGGGATGGCTTCTCTGGCTCGCGCGCGTTGAACTGATCACGATTTAACCGAACCATACTGAGGAGGATTTATGTCAGCTGAACCTAAGATCCTGGTCGTTGATGATGAACTCGTCGTCATCAGGAGTGCCGAACGGGTCCTGAAAAGTGAGGGCTACCAGATAGAAGGAGCGCTCGGAGGACGCGAAGCGATCCTGAAGATGGAGCAGGGAGCGTATGACCTCGTCTTCACTGACCTGAAGATGCCGGAAGTAGACGGTATTACACTTATCAGGTGGATCAAGAAGTCACGGCCGAACATTGGCATCGTCATCATAACGGGCTACCCCTCGCAGGACACCATGAAGGAAGCTCTCGAACTGGGAATCATCGATTATGTGCCGAAACCGTTCACACCTTCGGTTTTGCTCGATGTGACCAAGAGGGCTGTTGAATGGGCAGAAGGCAGAAAACCTGCCGAGGAAAAAGCGGCTGAGGAGTTCCCCCCGGCCATGGCTAAGGAACTCGACAGAGTGATCGGGGAATACCGCCACCGGCCGGGCTCTCTCATCCCGGCGCTTCAGAGAGCGCAGGAGATCGTCGGCTTTCTCCCCCCCGTTGTGCAAAAGAGAATAGCAAAGGGTCTGAACATGCCAGAGGCAGAGGTGCACAGTGTTGTCTCCTTCTATTCCTTTTTCACCATGAAGCCGCGAGGAGACCATAACATAAGGGTTTGTCTTGGGACTGCATGCTATGTCAAGGGGATCGAAGGAGTCCTCGAAAAGATCAAGGAACGGCTCAAAATCGACATTGGAGAAACGACTGAGGACAAAAAGTTCTCTATTGAAGGAGTCAGATGCCTAGGTGCATGTGGCCTTGCCCCGGTTATGATGATCGACCAGGAAACCTATGGTGCGATGACTCCATCGAAAGCGTTGAAGATTATGGGCGAGTACGGAGGGCCGGCCAGCGACCAGGCCCCCGATGAAGAAACCGCAGCAGTTGCTGAACAGGAGGGATAGGATGCCGAAACTCACGATAGCGGATCTCCAAAAGATCAAGGAAAAATATAAGGCTGACTTCACGCTCAGAGAAGGCGGCTACACTGTCAAGATCATCGTCCATATGGGCACGTGTGGTATTGCCGCCGGAGCGCGCAATATTATGACAGCGGTCATGGAAGAAATCGCCAAGGTTAACCGGAATGACATCATCGTAACGACATCAGGATGCGCCGGTCTTTGCGCGAAAGAGCCGCTCGCAACCGTAGAGCTCGCTAACCAGCCTCCGGTAAGATATAGTGACCTTACCGACGAAAAGATCCGTGAGATCTTCCGTGAGCATGTGCTCGGCGGAAAGCCGGTCGAGAAATATGCCCTTGTTACCGGTTGCGAGACAACGTATTGAGATAAAGAAATCCGTTACAAGGAAAGGAAGTTCAGGAGGATATAGATGGAAAAGGTTCGCTCGCATCTGATGTTATGTGCAGGCACCGGTTGTGTTGCCAGCGGTACGGCAAAGGTCAAGACAGCGCTCGAACAAGAGCTCGCAAAGAAAGGCCTTGCCGAAGAGATTAAGATCGTGCTCACTGGCTGCAACGGTTACTGCGCAGAAGGACCGGTTATGGCAGTATATCCTGAAGAGATCTTTTACCAGAAGGTGACCCCCGAGGAAGTTCCAATGCTGGTAGAGGAACATTTCCTCAAAGGCAGGCCTTACCAAAAGCTCATGTTCAGGGAACCGGAGAAAAAGGCCGCAATCCCCGGCATGAAGGATATCCCGTTCTTCAAGCATCAGGTTCTCAGAGTGCTGAGGAACAAGGGACTCATCGATCCTGAGAAGATTGAAGAGTATATCGCTCGTGACGGATACCAGGCGGCAGCGAAGGCTCTCACCGAAATGACCCCCGAGGAGATCATTAAAACGGTCAAAGACTCCGGACTGAGAGGAAGGGGCGGTGCAGGCTTCTCAACAGGCCTTAAGTGGGAATTCGCCTCCAAAGTCCCCTCGGAAATAAAATTTATGCTCTGCAACGGCGATGAAGGAGATCCCGGTGCATTCATGGATCGTTCCGTCATGGAGGCAGACCCGCACTCGGTGATTGAAGGAATGGTCATCGGCGCCAGGGCTATCGGGGCTCATCACGGATATATTTATGTAAGGGCTGAGTACCCCCTCGCGGTTAAGCGCCTCAGAATGGCCATAGACCAGGCGACAGAGGCAGGTCTTCTCGGCAAGAATATCCTCGGTTCCGGCTTTGATTTTGAACTTGACATTTATCTCGGCGCCGGTGCATTCGTCTGCGGTGAAGAGACGGCGCTTATGAGATCCATAGAAGGGAAGCGGGGCATGCCGCGGCCGCGGCCACCCTTCCCTGCAGTGAAAGGGCTCTGGGACAAACCTTCCGTACTGAACAATGTTGAGACGCTCGCACAGATCGCCCCCATTATCCTGAACGGTTCTGCATGGTACCGCAGTCTCGGCACGGAAAAGTCGGCGGGAACAAAGGTCTTTGCCCTGACCGGTGCCGTCAATAATGTCGGTCTTGTTGAGGTCCCGATGGGCATACCACTGAGGACCATCATCTACGATATCGGCGGCGGCATCAAGAAAGGGAAAAAATTCAAGTCTGTTCAGCTTGGCGGCCCATCAGGGGGCTGCATACCCGAACATCTTCTTGACATACCGGTAACCTACGAGGATATCGTGGCAACCGGAGCCATCGTAGGTTCCGGAGGCATGGTCGTCATGGATGACGGTACCTGCATGGTGGGTACGGCGAAGTTCTTCCTTGAGTTCACTGCCGACGAGTCCTGCGGAAAATGTACCCCCTGCCGGGTAGGCACGAAGATCCTTCTCGACATGCTCACGGACATCACTGAGGGTAAAGGGAAGGAGAGTGACATCGCCACCCTTGAAGACCTGAGCAGGGACATCATCACCACTTCCCTCTGCGGCCTTGGACAGACTGCTCCCAACCCGGTCCTTTCAACGCTCAGGTATTTTAAGCATGAATATGAATCACACATTCACCAAAAATGGTGCAGGGCAGGCGTTTGCCGCAACCTTACCACCTTCTGGATCGATGAGAAACTCTGCAAGGCCTGCGGCGCATGCCTCAGAGCCTGCCCGTCAAAAGCCGTTGTCGGTGAAAAGAAGGTCCCCCATAAGATCATCCAGGAACTTTGCGTCCATTGCAGGACGTGTTTCGACACCTGCAAGTTCAACTCGATCCGGATTCTCCCTGCGGGCTTTGATGGCGACCCGAATGAGTTCCTCGCGAAGACTGCAGTCGGGGCAAAGGAGGAAAAATAGATGGTTGAACTCATAATTGACGATAAAAAAGTCGCGGTCGAGGAAGGCGCAACCATCCTCGCTGCTGCAAAAAAGATCGGCATTAACATACCGAACATGTGTTATGACAAAAGACTCAGACCATACGGGGGATGCAGGCTCTGTGTTGTTGAGCAGGAAGGGAATCCGAGGCTCCTTGCATCGTGTTCCACGCCTGTTGCTCCCGGGATGGTAATCAAGACCGACACCCCAAAACTGAAAAAGGCGCGGCAGACGGTTCTTGAACTCCTGCTGATCCATCACCCGCTCGACTGCCCGGTATGCGACAAGGCAGGGGAATGTGACCTTCAGGACATTGCCTATGAATACGGAAAGCCTGAGGGCAGGTTTATCAGGCACCGAAAGGCGATGCCGCCGGATGTACGGGGGCCACTTGTCGAGCTTACGGCAAACCGCTGCATCCTCTGCGGCAAGTGTGTTCGCATATGCGCGGAACACCAGGGGCGCGGCGCCCTCGGGTTTATTGGCAGAGGATTCCCCACGGTCGTTCAACCGGCCTTCGGAGAAATTCTTGAGTGCGATTATTGCGGCCAGTGCATTGACATCTGCCCCACGGGAGCTCTTCTCAGCAAACCGATGAAGTTCCAGGCACGGGCATGGTTTCTCGAGGAAAAGGACACAATCTGTCCTTTCTGTGGATGCGGCTGCACCCTCACCATAGGGACCCGGGAGGGTAAGATCCTCAGGTCCCGCGCAAAGGAAGATAATGGGCGGAGCGAAGGGAACCTCTGCGGAAGGGGACGGTTCGGCATTGACTACATTTACAGTGAAAACCGGCTGAAGACCCCTCTCGTCAGAAAAGGCGGTGAGCTTGTTCCTGCAACATGGGACGAGGCGCTCAAGTTTGCCAGTGACAGTCTAACCCATATCATTGCAGCACATGGCAAGGAAGCTGTCGGAGCAATCGGATCTCACCGCTGCACCAATGAGGATAACTACATGCTCCGGAAGTTCATGAGCAACGTCATTGGCTCAGGGAACATCGATTCATCTGCTGCGTTCGGTTATGCCGCTGTCCAGAAGGCGCTTGGCATGGCATTCGGCACGAAGTCCCACACCATAAGCATGAAGGCCCCCCTGGGCAAGGATGTCATCCTGGTCGTTGAATCCGATATCAGCGCGACCCATCCCGTCTTTGCCCTGAATATCCTCCAGGCAAAAAGGGAGGGGGCCAGACTGATCGTTGCAGATGCGCGGCAGACGAAGCTCACCCGCCACAGCACCTCGCACCTCAAGCTGCAGAGCGGCACATCGGTGGCATTACTGAATGGTCTTATGAAGATCATCATCGATAGGGACCTTTTCAACCGGCAGATCGTCTCAAAGACGGAGGGGTTCGATGCATTTGAGAAGAGTCTTGATGATTATACTTCGGAAAAGGTGTCAAAGATCACCGGCATTCCTGAGGCTGGGCTGATCGCTTCAGCAGAGGAGCTGGCAAGAGCGAAGAACCGCATGATCACCCTTACCATGAATATCTCCGAGAACACCAAGGGCAGAGAAACGGTTCTTGCAGCTGCAAATCTTGTACTGCTCCTCGGCGATGATCCGGAAACCCTTCAGATCCCCGCTGAGTACGCAAACACCTTTGGCATGGTCAAGATGGGGATTCAGCCCGTCTCCGGCTTCAAGGGTCTCGCTGAAATGCTCTACGAACAGGGAGCGGTACGGAGCCTCATCATCCTGGGTGAGGACCCTGTCTCCCGGTATCCCTTCAGCTCGAAGATACAATCTGTGTTGAAATCTCTCGACCTGCTCATAGTCCAGGACATAGCACTCACCGAAACGGCAAAACTCGCGCATATTGTTCTGCCTGCTGCCGGCTGGGCGGAAAAAAACGGCACGTTTGTGAATGCAGAAGGAGTAACACAGAAGCTGCAGAGGATCGTTGAGACGCCGGGCCAATCATTGCCTGACTGGCAGATCCTGAGAAACCTTTCCCTTGCTCTGGGTAAGGAGATCGGAACGCGAAGTGTTGAAGGTCTTTCCGAGGAGATCAAGGAGACCGTGCGCGAAACAAACTCGCCCTCTGACAGAAGGGTGTTTCATGCTGTGGCTTTTGTAACTGGCGAGACTCCATCGATTGAGTATCCCTTTTCCCTGGTGATCAGGGACGTTCTTCAGCATTCGGGCACCATGTCGACCCGTTCCAAATCCCTCGATCTGGTCGTCTCCGAAGCCTACCTCGAAATCAATGATGAGGACGCGGTAAAGTTGGCGGTAACGGATAACACGCATGTGAAGGTATCCTCCCGGAGAGGCACCATCTATCTCAAGGCACGGGTAACAGATGCTGTCCCTGCAGGTTCGGTTTTCACCTCGACCCATTTCCCGCATGGCCGCGTCAACGCACTGCTCTACTACCCGGAGAACGGTGCCGCAAGTACCTGCGCAGTAAAAGTGGAGAGTGCTAAAGGATGAATCTCGCTGAAATCCTTTCCATACTTAAAGCACGCATGCTCACCGATCAGGTGCCGCTTCAGAAAACTGTTGAAAGCGCATACTGCGCAGATCTGATGAGCGATGTTCTGTCCTTTTCGGTAACAAAATCCCTCCTTGTCACGGGATTGACCAACGCGCAGGTAATTCGCACCGCCGAAATGGCTGCTATCGAGGTGATCGTCTTTATCCAGGGGAAGAGCCCTGACAGCCAGACTATCAAGCTCGCCGAGGAAAAGCGCATTCCCCTCCTCGTAACAGATCTCTCGATGTTCGATACCTGCGGCAAACTCTATGAACGAGGTCTCCGGAGCCAATTTCACCATCTGAATCAGGCGCCGATCATAACTGTGCGTGCACAATCTCTATAACAGGTACAATCGTGCGGTACGCTCTTTACTCAATGACTGTGGCCAGGGATAGCCGCGGATGATCAACGCCGAGGAAGGTGTTTTTTTTCTCACTGGCAAGGACTTCACCAATGCCGGCGCGGCGTCGAGCAGCCTGAAAGGGGTGCTCGAAAAGAGAGGTGTCCCGCAGGATATCATACGGAGAACGGCTATCGCTGCCTTTGAGGCAGAAATGAACGTAATCATTTACGCCGTAGCAGGAATGATGAAATATCGGATATCGAATACCGAAATCTCTGTCACGATCCAGGACATGGGACAGGGAATTCCGAATATTGACCTCGCCATGACCGAAGGGTATTCCACTGCGCCGGACTATATCCGCGAGATGGGATTTGGATCAGGAATGGGACTGCCGAACATCAAAAAGAGCACCGACCACTTCGTCATCAATTCCATGGTAGGCGAAGGCACTACCCTGGAGTTCACCATCCGTCTGGCGAATGGCGATAAGGAGCGTGCATGAACCTGCAGGAGATCGTAAACAGACTGTCTCTTGAGGTGAAGACCCCCGGGCTCGATCTGACCAGAGAGGTGACAGGCGGCTACGTGAGCGACCTCCTATCAGATGTGATGGGTAACTCTTCCGGGGGCAACATATGGATCACCCTGCAGATCCACCTTAATATTGTCGCCGTAGCATCTCTCAAAGGGCTGGCCGGCATTATCCTAGTGAACAACAGAAGACCTGATGAAGATACGCTTAAGCGTGCTGTTGCGGAGAACATTCCTGTCATGACCAGCGCATTGCCTACGTTTGAACTCGTCGGGAGGCTCTATGCCCTCGGGCTGAGATGCCGGTAGAATTCAGGGCAGATCTCCACATACATTCATGCCTCTCCCCCTGCGCAGACCTTTTCATGACTCCGCGCAATATCATCGAAACGGCTGCATCCCGCGGAATCAACATCATAGCTCTTTGTGACCATAACTCTGCCGAAAATATTGCAGTAACGCAGGAAATCGGCAAGAAACGGGGAATTGCGGTGATCCCGGGCATGGAGATCACGTCGTCCGAGGAGGTCCATGTGCTTGGCTTCTTCGAAAACCTCGAGCTTGCCCTTGCTATGCAGGAATTTGTTTACGAGCATCTTCAGCCAGGAGACAATGACGAGGATGCATTCGGCATGCAGGTCATCGTGAATGAAGAAGATGAGGTTCTCGGGTTCAATAGAAGACTCCTGATCGGGGCAACGGACCTCTCGGTCAACAGGATTGTTGAGCTTATTCACTTGTTTCAGGGTATAGCCGTGGCCAGTCACATCGACCGTGAAGTCTTCGGTATTATCGGCCAACTCGGCTTCATCCCGCCGGAGGCCGGCTTCGACGCACTTGAGATCTCATCAAGAACCGGAATGGAAGAAGCCATTGAGAAATTCGGCGGGTACCGTACCCTCCCCTGGATCACATCCTCTGATGCCCACCAGCTTGAGGACATTGGGAAAAAAACAATTGGCCTGTATATGAACCACGCTTCGTTTGAAGAACTCAGCCTCGCTCTTGGCGGAAAAAACAACAGAAAAGTAGTCCTCTGAGAAGAGAGCAGTTCGTCCTTATGCCGCAATCACCATCACGACATCTTTCTGCATAATATACCCCGCAAGGGACCACTTTTTAAGGATAGTGACCACGGCACTAAAATTATGAGTCGGCAGAACTGAATAAGGTACATCACCTATAGGCGATGAACCCCTTCTCAAAAAATGCCGACACTCATAATCAGATAGTAGCCGGCTGCCATTCACGGTCCTATGGTGAAAAAATCACTGAGAGCTATACCTGTTGTCCTGCCCTGCGCGTCTTTCAGCACAATCTTTAACCTGCTCCCCGACTTTGCCGCACGAACATTCGGTATTGGATTTTCTGAAGCTTCATCCCAGCTGAACCTCCCGGGATTGCCTGTTCCCGGTTCAGTCCGAACGATCCTCGTCCAGGTCCTGCCCCTGTTCTTCGTGTAGAAGAGTCTGAAGCTGTCCACAGGTTCCCTTGTCCCGTTTGTTCTCCATGTAATGACATGAGAGGTCCCCTGCATGAGTATGTCAGCATGTACCGGAGACGTTATGCTTACAGATTCGACGGTAAACGCCGCATCCGAAATGTCTCCGCCAATCCTGTTATCCTGAGCGTCAAATCCGATCACCTTGATGCGTGAACCCCTCCTGTTTTTTTTCGGCATCGGTACGTTCCAGGCAAAACTGTTTCCCGAAAAGACGCCATCGGCAACCCTCCAGGTAATTCCTTTGTCTAAGGAATACTTCACCCTGAAGGAGGTTGCCTCTGCCGGCGCTGTCCAGCTGACCGGGAAGACGGACCCTGATGGGATGACCTCCCCGCCATTCGGAGCGATGAGAGTTATGGATGGAACAATCCTTGAGATGCCTCCGGTAGCATAATCAGCCACATACAGTCCGCCCCCCTCGTCTTCACCAAAAGTAGAGATGTTCATTCCCGTATCAAGAAGGAGGACCTGCTGCCACGTGTTAGCGACGCGCCTCAGGCTCCAGAGCCTGCCGGAACAGAAGTCCCCAAAGAAATAGAGGCCATTGAGCGGAGGGAATTCAACTCCCCGGTATACGCTGCCTCCGGTGACAGAGCATCCTAAGCCATGATCATACTCTGTAACCGGAGGCGTGTAGTTCGACGGAGGCGAGCAACCTGATGCGGGGAAAAAGCAGAGAGAACCCTCCAAGATGTTCCAGCCATAGTTTTCTCCGCCAGCACTCGATGCAGGTCGAAAGTCGATCTCCTCCCGCAGTCCCTGGCCGACGTCTCCGATGTAGAGATCTCCCGTGCCCCGGTCGAATGAAAAACGCCAGGGATTCCGCAAACCCAGCGCCCATACCTCGGTTCTGCGTCCTTCGAGGACCGGATTGGTCTGCGGGATTGCGTACGGCTGGAGCCCTGATTCCACGTCAATCCTCAGGAGCTTGCCCAGGAGCCGCTTGTTTCCCGGGAGATCTGAGAGGTTCTGTGCAAAATTCTGCGGGTCACCTCCTGACCCGCCGTCGCCCATGCCGATATAGAGAAACCCGTCAGCAGGTCCAAAGGCAATCTGTCCGCCGTTATGATTCGCGAAGGGCTGCTCGACTGTGATGATGACCTCCTCAACAGAGGGATCTGCAGTGTCAGGGTCGGCTGTTGTCCTGAAACGTGAAATGACCGTAGCCCCATCAGGCCTCCTCGTATAGTTGACATAAAAATATCCCTTCTCCGCATAGCCAGGCGGAAAGGCCATGCTCAGAAGACCCTGTTCCCCCCCGAAAAGAACCCGGTCGGATATATCGAGGAAGGGCGCGGCATTCGGCACCCCATTTCTGACAATCCTGATGACTCCTATCTGCTCAACAACAAAGAGTCTTTGGCTGCCATCGCTGGCGTGCGTAATAAAGACGGGCGATGAGAAGCCTGATGCATATGGCGCAAGCGCTATACCCGTTTCCTTGGCATGAACGAGGAGCGGAAAAGAGAGCGCCGCCGAAGCAAGCATGAGCAAGAGAGAAAGAGCTTTTTGCAGAATAGATATACTCGCCATGTAATTTATTATCTCATATTGCCAGCAGGTTTAGTAGCCATTTCAGCGCTGGCCAGCGTGGAAGCTTGGACTCCCGGGCTTATGCGCACCGCTCTCCGACGCTTGTTTCACTGCGGAAATGCTACGCTCTGTTACTATGGTTTCTGATACAATGAACGGATATGGAAGACCTGTCCCTCCACATCCTCGACATCGTCGAGAACTCGATCAATGCTGCAGCAACATTCATCCGGATCAGCATCGTCGAAGAGACCGTGAAAGACCTTTTCACCGTAGAGATTGAGGATAACGGCAAAGGTATGACGGACGCATTCCTTCAGAAGGTCCTCGATCCGTTCTGCACCACCCGGACAACGCGTAAGATAGGATTAGGACTTTCCCTTTTGGCGCAGTCGGCAAGGGAAACGGGCGGTGACATCGTGGTCCGCTCTATTGTGGGCAAGGGTACCGTCGTTACTGCCGATTTCAGACCAAGCCATATTGACATGAAGCCACTCGGCAATATCGCTGACACGGTCACGACGCTGATCGCAGGGAACCCGTGCGTCGACATCCTCCTCCATTGTGCTTGTGATGGCATGAGCTACCGTCTTGATACACGCGAAATACGCTCCGCCATCGAGGAGGTCCCGATAAACTCTTCAGAAGTCCTGTCCGCGATCCGAAATGATCTGCTTGAGGCGCTGCAGGGCTTTTTTGATCAGCGCCCTCGCCTGAGATCACCAAAGGAAACAGGAAATGTTCCCTTATAAGGACGACAATCCCTCAAATACGTTCCCGCTTGTCACCATTGCGATAATCGTGCTGAACATTGTGGTCTTTATTCTCCAGATGCTGAGCGGCACAGACAGCCGGCAGATCGTCTACGCCTATGGTGCTATACCATACAATATTATCACTATGCAGCCCACACCCACACAGCCTATTCATCCGGCGTTAACGCTCTTCACCTCCATGTTCATGCATGGCGGCATTTTCCATATCTTCGGCAATATGCTCTACCTCTGGATCTTCGGTAACAATATCGAAGACAGGCTCGGCCATTTCAGATTTATCTTTTTTTACCTCTTCTGCGGGATCGCGGCTGCGGTATCCCACGCACTGATCGCGCCTTCCTCTACCGTGCCGATGATCGGTGCAAGCGGGGCCATATCGGGCGTTCTTGGCGCCTACCTACTGCTCTTTCCCTACGCCCGTATCCATACACTCATATTCCTCGGATTTTTCGTCCAGACCATCCAGATTCCTGCCTTGATAGTTATAGGATTTTGGGCTATTATACAGGTCGTGAGCGGCTTGACCGCGCAGGGGATCCGGAATCAGGGAGGTATTGCGTGGTTTGCCCATGTCGGGGGGTTCATCGCCGGTCTTATCACCATAAAATTGTGGCAGCCAAGGAGGTCTAAAACGTGGTAGTTGTATGTCCCAAGTGCAGGACGAAGCTGAAGGTGGATGATACCAGGCTCTCACCGCAGGGGTCGCGCTTCAAATGTCCGAGATGCAGCACGGTCCTCGTCATAAAGAAGCCGGCAGCACAGGAGAAAAAGGCCCTTGACGGAAAGAAGGCGCTTATCGCCCATTCGAACCCTTCGGTTGTCGAGAACATCAGGACACTTCTTGCGGGACAGGGATATACCACGTTGACCTCTGCCGACGGCATTGACGCCATGGTCAAGGCATTGAAGGAACTTCCCTGGTTGGGGATCATCGAAGTCGCTCTGCCGAAAATTTATGGCTTCGAAGTATGTAAACGCCTGAAGTCACGGCCTGAGACGAAAGAGATGAAGTTCATCCTTGTGCCTTCCATCTATGATAAGACAAAGTACCGGAGAGAGCCTGTGTCGCTATATGGCGCTGATAACTATATCGAGGAACATGATCTTTCCACAAGGCTCATCGACACTGTCAACAGGTTACAAAGCGGTGCACCTGCCGAAGCAGAAACCCATCAGCAAAAGTCTCCGGTCCCGAGCGCTCCTGACATATCAGCGGATGAAAAAAAGCCGCAACCCGACTTCGGGCAGTCTCAAGCTCCCGCGGCAAAAATATCTGCAGAGGTAAAGGGAGACGAGATGACGGAAAAAGCCAGACGGCTGGCCCGAACCATCGTCAATGATATCTACCTCTATAATTCAGCAAAGGTTGATGAAGCAGTCAGACAGGACAAGTTCTATGCTGTTTTTGCTGCCGAGGTGAAAGAAGGCAAGAAGCTTTATGATAACAGGATCCCCCAGGAGACCAGAGACAAGGCCGATTTCTACAAGGAAGCCATAGATAACTTCCTGGCAGCAAAGAAAAAAGCTCTTTCCTAAAAAATATAGAAAAAACAAGATTATAAGAGAGAAAGAGAGATAATAGAGCTTTTTCTCATTTTTTCAGCATAATAAAAACTTGCCTTCTTATCTATTTTCCCTGTATATTAGCACTCGCTTACGGTGAGTGCTAACAACTACTTATCAAAATACGCGGAAAGGAGAAATGCTTATGAAATTCAGGCCACTCAAGGACAGGGTATTCGTATCATACTCTGAAGAAGGAGAAAAAACTGCAGGCGGGATTTATATTCCCGATTCTGCTAAGGAAAAGCCCCAGAAGGGCAAGGTTGAGGCAATAGGTTCTGAAGTAAAGGATGTCAAGGTCGGCAACACCATCCTCTTTGACAAATACTCGGGCTCCAAAGTAAACATGGACGGCACTGATTACCTGATCGTCAAAGAAGAAGACATTCTCGGCATCGTCGAATAACTCAAAAAACCAATAAAACTTATCAGGAGGAAATACTATATGGCAAAGCAGCTTCTTTTCGATGAGGCAGCAAGAAGCTCAATGTTGAAAGGCGTCAGCCTTTTGACTGATGCAGTAAAGGCAACTCTCGGCCCCAAGGGTAAGAATGTTGTCATCGACAAGAAATATGGCGCACCCACGATCACCAAGGATGGAGTCACCGTTGCAAAGGAAATTGAACTCAAGGACCCTTTCGAAAACATGGGGGCGCAGCTCGTTCGCGAGGTCGCGAGCAAGACCTCTGATATTGCCGGTGACGGCACCACGACAGCCACGGTACTCGCATACGCGATCTACAGCGGCGGCATCAAGCATGTCGTTGCAGGCTCGAATCCCATGGACATCAAGAGGGGCATTGAGAAGTCAGTCGATGCGATCGTCGGGGAGCTCAAGAAGATCAGCAGGCCTGTCCAGGACAAGAAAGAGATCGCCCAGGTCGGCACCATCTCGGCAAACAATGATCCCACCATCGGCGAACTGATCGCAGACGCGATGGACAAGGTCGGCAAGGATGGTGTCATCACCGTTGAAGAGGCCAAGAGCATGACCACATCTCTCGACGTTGTCGAAGGAATGCAGTTCGACCGGGGCTACAGCTCGCCGTACTTCGTTACCGATCCTGAGCGGATGGAGTGCAATCTTGACGATGCGTTCATCCTGATCCATGAGAAGAAGATCTCTGCCATGAAAGACCTGCTCCCCATCCTTGAGCAGACAGCAAAGATGGGCAAGCCGCTCATGATCATCGCTGAGGAGGTCGAGGGCGAAGCCCTTGCCACCCTTGTTGTGAACAAGCTGCGTGGCACGATTCAGGTGTGCGCTGTCAAGGCCCCGGGATTCGGCGACAGGAGAAAAGCTATGCTCGAGGACATTGCAATCCTCACCGGCGGCACGGTCATCTCTGAAGACCTCGGCATCAAGCTTGAGACCGTCAAGGTCAACGATCTCGGCAGGGCAAAAAAGATCACCATTGACAAGGAGAACACGACCATTGTCGAGGGTGCGGGAGATCCCAAAAAGATCGAAGGCAGGGTAAAACAGATCAAGGCGCAGATCGACGAGACGACCTCTGACTACGACAGGGAGAAACTCCAGGAGAGGCTTGCAAAGATCGTCGGCGGTGTTGCGGTCATCAACGTTGGTGCTGCGACAGAGACAGAGATGAAGGAAAAGAAGGCACGCGTTGAGGACGCTCTTCATGCGACCCGCGCTGCAGTAGAAGAAGGTATTGTCCCTGGTGGCGGCGTCGCACTTCTCCGCTGCGTCGGTGTGCTGAAAAGCCTGAAGCTCGAAAATCACGACCAGCAGGTTGGTGTTGATATAATCAAGAGAGCACTTGAGGAGCCTATCCGGCAGATCATCAACAACACGGAGCTCGAGCCCTCTGTCATTGTCGACAAGGTCAAGAGTTCAAAGGATGCCAATTACGGTTTTGATGCAGGAGCAGAAGAGTATGTCGACATGCTGAAGGCCGGTATCGTTGACCCCACGAAGGTTACCCGTTGCGCTCTGCAGAATGCCTCTTCGGTCGCAGCCCTCATGCTGACGACCTCGGTCATGATCAGTGACCTGCCTGAGGAAAAACCTGAGATGCCCGCAATGCCTCCTGGCGGCGGTATGGGCGGCATGTACTAAGACACCCTATTGTTCGTTAGCAGAACGGCGGGGCTTTGCCCCGCCTTCTTTTTTTCTCTCTTCTTTACATGAGCAGTCTTTTTTTGTCATGCTACATCTATATGAAAAAAAACGTCTTTTTCATCTCTTCTGCTATATTTCTGCTCTTCCTTCTATACGCTGCAGCAGAGCTCTTCCTGCCCGTCCAGACCACCAGCAGGAATGTGGAGATCGAGATCCCGAAAGGCACCACATTCAGGCAGGCTGTCGGGATCCTTCACCATGAGAAACTGCTCAGAGACACCAGGATAATCCTCCTTGCGGCCAGGCTCAGCGGGACCGACAGAAAGATACGGGCAGGGTTCTATTCGCTTTGGTCCGGCATGAGTCCGTTTCAGATACTGAAGGTTCTCCTCAAAGGAAGAATCATCGAATACGAGATAAGGGTCCTCGAAGGAGATTCTCTCCCCGATATCGCTGACGCCTTTGCAAGGAGCGGTCTCATCTCTGCAGAAGAGTTCATGGAACTTGCCAGGGACCATGACCTCCTGGAGTATCACGGCATTTCTGCACCCAGTGTGGAGGGATATATCTTTCCGGACACCTATATAATCCCCAAAGGGATGGACGCTGAAGATGCCCTCGATACCATGATCTACCGGATGCGGGAAAAATACTCTGACAAGTTCACTGCCCGTGCTCGGGAACTCGGTATGACTGAGAACCAGGTTCTGACGCTTGCATCGATAATAGAAAAGGAGGCGGTCATTGATTCGGAGCGCAGCGTCATCTCAGCGGTGTATCACAACCGGCTCAAGAAGAATATGATGCTTCAGGCAGACCCCACGTCCATATATGGGGTGAAGAGTTCAAGAGAGAAGATCACCCTGAATGACCTGAAACGAAAAACGCCCTACAATACCTATCGCATCAAGGGTCTCCCCCCCGGCCCCATAGCCTCACCGGGCCTGAAGTCCATCGTCGCTGCGCTCTACCCAGAAAATGTACCCTATCTCTACTTTGTCGCACAGGATGACCGGTCGCACCGCTTTGCCGAAAACGAGAGGGAGCATGCTGAAAACGTTCGGCTGTACCGAGCCAAGAAGCTGGAACTGAAAAAGACTCCTGCGGAAGGAAACGATGCTCCCCCCTCGTAACAGGACAAGAAAGATCCATGTGGGTGCGGTACTGATCGGCGGCGGCAGCCCTGTGTCGGTCCAGTCCATGACGAAAACGGATACGCGCGATGCTGCAGCTACCGCGCGGCAGGCCAGACGGCTGACCAAGGCGGGTTGCGAGATCATCCGGGTTGCCGTACCTGACATGCAGGCTGCCTTGGCGCTGGGAAAGATAAAGCATTCCATATCGATCCCCCTGATCGCAGACATCCATTTCGACTGGAGGCTTGCGCTGGAGGCGATACGTCAGGGTGTCGACGGCCTGCGGATAAACCCGGGCAATATCGGGGTGCGCTGGAAAGTGGCAGAGGTTGTGGCAGCATGCAAGGACCGCAGCATTCCTGTCCGTATTGGCGTGAATGCAGGATCACTGGGCAAGAAGCTGCTCGAAAAATACCAGCATCCTACCCCCGAAGCCCTTGTTGAGAGCGCTGCCGAGCATATCGATATCCTTGAGAGCATGAATTTCCGTGAGATCAAGGTATCGCTCAAGGCCTCGAATGTGCCGACGACTGTAGAGGCCTATCGCCTGTTTTCAAAAAAGTTCCGGTATCCCCTGCATATCGGCGTATCAGAAGCCGGCCCATCCTTCACCGGCATCATTAAGAGCGCGGTAGGGCTCGGCATTTTACTGTCCGAAGGTATCGGGGATACCATGAGGGTTTCCCTTTCCGCAGAACCTGCTGAAGAAGTGCGCGTTGCCTTTGAAATCCTCAAGTCCCTCGGCCTCAGGAAGAAAGGCGCAAACATCATTTCCTGTCCTACCTGCGGGAGGTGCCAGATTGATATCAAAGGTCTCGCAGCAAAGGTAGAGTCAGGGCTGAAGGACATCGAAACGCCGGTCACGGTAGCGGTCATGGGATGCGCGGTGAATGGTCCCGGAGAGGCCCGGGAGGCTGACATAGGCATTGCAGGGGGAAAAGGCAGCGGTATCCTGTTCAGGAAAGGAAAGTTCGTTAAGGCCGTAAAGGAAAAGGACCTGCTTCGTGAACTCATGAAGGAAATAACAAAGGGGGCAAAATAACGCAGGAATGGAGATCATCCGGATTCCAAGGATCATGCAGGATATATCGCGCGGGCATCTTATGCACAGCAGAACGGTCGGATTCGTGCCGACCATGGGAGCACTTCACGAAGGTCATCTCAGCCTTGTCCGG
Organism: Nitrospirota bacterium; assembly: GCA_003252075.1. Classification (GTDB taxonomy): domain Bacteria; phylum Nitrospirota; class Thermodesulfovibrionia; order Thermodesulfovibrionales; family UBA6898; genus UBA6898. The sequence goes on along the minus strand of QKDO01000081.1, from coordinate 443 downwards.
ATGTCAAGGGAGGAGAACGCCGTAACAGCCGTGAGCATATTCGTAAATCCAATCCAGTTCAGCCCTTCCGAGGACTTTGCCTGCTATCCGAGAACGGTAGAAGAAGACATGGAGAAGCTCCGCAAAGAAGATGTCGATATCCTTTTCCTTCCCAACGACGCGCTCATGTACCCTGAAGGGTTTGCCACGATGGTCGAAGTAAAGGGTCTTTCAGAAAGAATGTGCGGCCATTACCGTCCGGCTCATTTCAAGGGTGTCTCGACCGTTGTTGCAAAGCTCCTGATACTCCTCAGACCGACACGAGCGTATTTCGGCCAGAAAGACTATCAGCAGACGGTAATCATCAGGAGAATGACAAAGGATCTCGGCCTCGATAGCGAGATCGTTGTCTGCCCGACTATGCGGGAGCACGATGGACTCGCCATGAGCTCGCGTAACGCCTA
>QKDO01000043.1 GCA_003252075.1 Nitrospirota bacterium | reverse complement strand
GTCCATAGACGACTGCCCTGTCAGGCCGCCACAGCTTGCAGGCATGCTTCAGCTTATCGACAAAGGAACGATCAGCGGGAAAATAGCAAAGTCGGTATTTGATGAGATGTATAAGACCGGCAAGGACGCTGCCACCATTGTCAGGGAAAAAGGCCTAGTCCAGATCAGCGACTCATCGGAGATAGAAAAGGTGGTTGATGAAATCATTGCCAGAAGCCCGAAGGAAGCAGAGCGTTTCAGGGCCGGGGATGAGAAACTTCTCGGATTCTTTGTCGGTCAGGCGATGAAGGCAACAAAAGGCAAGGCCAATCCCCAGATGCTGAACGATCTTCTGAAGAAGAAGCTTTCTTAATATCTCTTCCTTTGGACCGGCGCGCCAAAAAAAATCCGCGGTACAATCATATGCCCGGCAGCCATGGTCAACAAAAATACTGCCGGTCTGAGCGTGTTCCCTCTAGACTGATACCATAAGGACGCATGCGCACCGTATCCGAGGGCCTGCATGCTCCAGAGGAACCAAAGAATATTCGCAAGGCCGGCGACCGGCCATCCGATGAGTTCACAAGTTGCTTAAACCGCCTTGCATCGGTTAATATTTTGCCTGCATTTGCAGCAAGGGAGAGGTGACCGAGCGGCCGAAGGTGCACGACTGGAAATCGTGTGTGCGCTAATCCCGCACCCAGGGTTCAAATCCCTGCCTCTCCGCCATTTTTTCGAAGGAGGATACAGCCATGGCAGAACCAAAGGACATGTGGCAGTGTCAGACCGCAAACTGCGGCTACATCTACAATCCCGATAAAGGCGACAGAAAAGGCAAGATCCCGCCGGGAGTGAAGTTCGAAGACCTGCCCGAGGACTGGAAGTGTCCGGTCTGCGGTGCCGGAAAGCATCTCTTTAAGCGCCTCGCATAACAAAAGGGGGACGTTCTTCCGTCCCCCTTTTGTTGCTTCCTTTTCTCACGACCTGTCACAAAGAGCTGACGCACCTCAACGGATTATCTACCTGTTTGCTTCCTCCCGACCATCACGGGAGCATTATCACGAACGGCGCTGACTTATCCTTTCCCCGCTTCACCATAAAATCGTCGTATCCGATGATTTTCACCAGGCAGTTCTTCTTTACCTTCGGCGCGAAAACATCCCAGCTATAAGCTGTGCCCGCGACATAGGGTTCCTGATGCATGGCTTTCCAGGTACGGCCGTTGTTCAAGGAATATTTCAGTTTGAATTTCGTGACTGCAGGAGCAGCTTTCCAGGTGACTGTATAGGGCAAGCCTGAGGTGATCGTTTCGCTGCCGACCGGATTGAGAAGGTCCACAGGAAAGACCTTTGGCATTTTTAGCCTTCCATACCCGAAGGCATTATCCGGCCCTGCAGGGCCCATATCCTTCGCAGCTGTGATCAAGGCATTCCAGAGTTCCGAAAGCGTATAGGCTGGATTCGCCTGCAATATGAGTGCTGCTGCCCCGGCCACATGGGGAGCAGCTGCGCTTGTCCCGCCAAAGCTTCTTGGGCCATAGGAAGTAGCGTAGGCATAGGTGGAGACACGGTCAGGTGCGGTAATCTCAGGTTTTAATAATCCGTCATTGTTAGGGCCTTTTGAACTGAACTTCTCCTGAGGACCGGTCGACCATTGAGTAGAATTGATCGCACCGACCGTAAGAGCCTCGGCAGCGTCGGCAGGGCAGGTGAGACTGCTCTTGGAGACTTTCGGAAAGAGGGACTGACTCGCATAGAGTTCCAGCTGATGGTCAAAGTCAGCGCTGAACTTGTTTATGATGACCACATAGGTTCCCGAATGTGGTGCGGTATAGTGGATGGCTTCCGTAGGGGGTAGGCTGCTGTCCTTCTGATTATTGGCACTCCAGGCTATAAGAGCAGAAGGGTCCCCCTGAATAAGAAGATCGTAATCATAGAGAGAGAGATCATAATCCTCAATTGTCGTCGGCCATGCATTCCAGGTCAGATAGAGGTCAATACCCTCATTCACAGACGCATTGAAAAGGATGAAGGTGTCATGAAAGGTATCGCCGTCGGAATCCTTGAATACCGCCTCATAATGCTCCCGTGCAGAATTTCCTGCAGACTTCACCCAGAGTATCCCGTTTGCATAGGCGTCTTTCACACTGCATACCACATTGGCATTGTAGCAGGCCCCGTCATAGAAGTTCTGGTTGTAGAACCCGAGTGACATATTGATGATCCTAATGCCCTGACTCTTGCAGTAATTCGTGGCATCGCCAACATCAAGCCTGTCCGCTACTTTTATGAGATAGAGCTGCGCCCCGGGGGCCATATCATGGAGGACCTCTGCAACGGCGGTGCCGTGTACACTTTCAGAAGAGGGAAAGAACGGCACTTCGGTGCAGCCGGCTCCCGTACAGTCGACCTTCACAACACCCGCCGGAAGATCACCACTGCTGATAACGGCATCAAGATTTCCGAACGTCGCATCAATGACCGCTACCTTCACGCCGCTGCCATAGTAGCCAATCGCGTGATATTTCGTCGCCTTCGAAAGTCCCACCCCTTCCGACACATATCCCTCGGGATGCGGCCTGTCAGGGAGTCTGATAAACTGAACCTCCGGTAAGCTATCGGCTGTCGGGATGATCATGGAGATCGGCACGTCCGCCTTGATCATGTTGTCGGAGCTCTTGATGATCCGGACCCCCAGAGCCTTCAGGGTCTCCGTATCCAGATTCTTGATCGTCTTGCCCTGCACCAGTTCGAAAAAGACCGTGACGTAGTCATCACTGACCTGAATTCCCCGCTGCTGCGAAAAGCTCTGGCCAAAGGCGATCCCCTTCTGCTGTTCATACTGAAGCTCTGCCAGAACGTTCTCGACCTTTTGGTGGGCATTGGTTCTCATCGCAGCTGCTCCCGTTGGCTGCGCCCAGATATT
>QKDO01000144.1 GCA_003252075.1 Nitrospirota bacterium | reverse complement strand
TTATTATTGCACACCCTTGCGCTATTGTTCAAAAAATACCCTCCAGCACATCTTTTTCCAGGGGACCGAATGCCGTCACAGAGAACCTGTCACGGACGATGAGCTGGCCGGCCAGCCCCTGGACATCAGCGAGTCGCACCCTGTCGACCGATCGTATGATCTCGTCCGGTGATATGTATCTGCCGTAGTACATCTCCTGCCGCGCAATATTGTTCATCCGGCTGTTGGTTGACTCAAGGGCGAGGATCATATTCCCCTTCAGGTGACGTTTTGCCTTATCCAGTTCGACTTCCGTCAGAGTTTTACCGAGCGCGAGCATCTCCTTGACGATCAGTTCACAAACCTCCCTGACACGTTTCCTGCTCACCCCTGCATAGACGCCCCATAATCCCGTATCGTAATACATTGCGGTGAACGAATACACGGAATATGCGAGACCTCTGTTCTCTCGCACCTCCTGAAATAACCGGGAACTGACGCTTCCACCGAGGATCGTGTTGAGGATGAACAGCGCATACCGGTCCTTGCTCATTTGAGACAGGCCGGGCACGCCGATGCAGACATGCGCCTCGGAAAGGTCCTTGACAAAGACTTTCCTGCTGAACCTGAAGTCAGGAACATCTCCTGTCTTGGCAGCAGAACCCTGCCGCAGGCTGCCGAACCTTTCGTTCAGCACCTTCATGACCTGTTCATGGTCAAAATTTCCTGCGCATGCAATGACCAGGTCTTTCGTGCCGTAATACCGGCGGATATGGCTCATGATTTCGTCCCGGGTGAATGAAGCTATCGACTCCCGGGTGCCGAGCACCGGCTGTCCTAATCCTTCACGGCCCCATACCGTCTGCGTGAAAAGGTCATGAATATAATCGTCAGGGGTATCCTCAACCATCTTTATCTCTTCCTTGATGATCTTCTTCTCCTTTTCCAGTTCGTCCTCGGGAAAGGTGGAATGGACGAAGATCTCGGAAAGAAGATTGATCCCCCGCTCCAGATATTCGTCGAGCATCTTCACGTAAAAGGCGGTATTCTCACGGGACGTAAAGGCGTTGAGGTCCCCGCCCATGGTATCTATTTCAACAGCAATATCCTTGGCAGTATATCTTTTCGTTCCTTTGAAGAACATATGCTCAAGAAAATGCGAAATGCCGTTCTCGCTGTGGGTCTCATACCGGGATCCTACCTTTACCCATACGCCTATGGCGACCGAACGGACGTTTTTGAACGATTCCATAACCACCGGTATACCATTTTCGAGATGTGTTTTCGTGAACATGAATACCTCAGATTTCTTGGATATGCTTACCCGGATTTCCTGCAGGCGTCTGGCACTGCATCAGACCACGGGAAATAAAAAAGGGGGTCGATACCCCCCTCTGCTCTTCGGACGGACAGGGAAAGGCCTAATCCTTCTTCTGGCCCTGCTCGCGGAGGGCCTCTTTCCTGCTCAGGCGTATCTTGCCCATCTTATCTATCTCTATGACCTTCACCAGCACCTCATCGCCTTCGTTTACCTCATCGGTCACCTTGGCAACGCGTTTATCTGAGAGCTGCGAAATATGGAGCAGTCCGTCAGTCCCGGGAAGGATCTCCACAAAAGCCCCGAAATCGGCAATGCGCCTTACCTTGCCGAGATAGATCTTTCCCATCTCTGCTTCTGCAACGATCCCGTTGATGATGTCGATCGCCTTCTGGGCGGCCACGCCGTCGGTCGCGGCGATGTTGATCATTCCGCTGTCGTTAATGTCGATCTTCACACCCGTCTGCTCGATGATCCCGCGAATGACCTTTCCGCCGCTGCCGATCACGTCACGGATCTTCTCCTGTTTGATCTGCATCGTATAGATCCTCGGGGCATGGCTTGCAAGGTTTTCACGCGGTCCGGCAAGGGTCTCGCTGATCTTCTTCAGAATGTAAAGTCTGCCCTGGCGCGCCTGTTCAAGGGCATGCAGCATGATCTCGCGGGAAATGCCGCCGATCTTTGTATCCATCTGGAATGCGGTTATGCCGTTCTCCGTGCCGGTCACCTTGAAGTCCATGTCACCAAGATGATCCTCAAGCCCGAGGATATCGGTCAGCACAACCACCTTATCGCCTTCCTTGATAAGACCCATGGCTATGCCGGCCACCGGAGCCTTAACCGGTACGCCCGCGTCCATAAGCGCGAGCGTGCCCCCGCAGACCGTCGCCATAGAAGAAGAGCCGTTCGATTCAAGAACATCGGAAACGATCCTGACCGTGTACGGAAACTCGGTCTTTGCCGGCATCACCGCCTTCAATGCCCGCTCTGCGAGATTACCGTGGCCGATTTCCCTTCTGCCCGGCGAACGGAGAGGCTTTACCTCACCAACGCTGAACGGGGGGAAGTTGTAATGCAGCATAAAGGTCTTTGACGATTCGCCCTCGAGGGAATCAATCCGTTGTTCGTCATCAGAGGTGCCGAGGGTAACAACAGCAAGGCACTGTGTCTCTCCCCTGATGAAGAGGGCTGAGCCGTGCGTGCGCGGCAGTATGCCAACTTCGCAGGTGATCGGCCGGATCTTTTCCGGCGCCCTTCCGTCAGCCCTGACATTATGGTTGAGGATCATGTTCCGGACCAGGTTTTTTTCTATGCTGTTAAACACCGTGGATATGCCCCGGGCAATATCGTTCTCCGGCGTATTCAGTTTCTCGATTATTTCTTTCAAAAGCTGGTCAAGGACGCTCTGTCGCTGAATCTTATCAGGGATCGTGATGGCTTCCTTGATCCGGTCGAGCGCCAAACCGCTCACTTTGTCTTTCAGCTCCTCATCGACAGCGGGCGGTGTGAAGGTCCGCTTCTCTTTGCCTGCATCTTTCCTGAAGTCACTCTGCATCCGGCAGAGCTTTTTGATCTCGGCATGAGCTATATCAATCGCCTCAAGCAGATCGCCTTCTCCCATTTCCTGAGCGCCGCCTTCCACCATGGCAACAGCCTCCTCGGTCCCTGCGACAACAAGATTGCAGTCGCACACCTCGATCTCCTTGAGGTCGGGGTTGATCACAAAGGTGCCGGAAACCCTCCCGATCCGCACCGCAGCTACCGGACCGTCAAAAGGGATATCCGAAATATGGATTGCAGCGGAAACGGCTATGATACCGAGGATATCTGCGATATTTTCATCTCCGTAGGAAAGGACATTCGCAATGCCCTGCGTCTCACTCTGGAAACCCTTGGGAAAAAGTGGCCTGATCGGCCTGTCGATGAGCCGGGAAGTAAGCACCTCCTTTTCTGTTGGTCTCCCTTCCCTCTTGAAAAAGCCTCCCGGGATCTTCCCTGCTGAATAGGCCTTTTCCTGATAGTCGATGGTGAGGGGGAAAAAATCGATCCCCTCTCTCTGCGTCTTACTGCTGACCGCTGTGGCCAAAACCACCGTATCGCCATATCGTGCGACAACTGAGCCATCAGCCTGCCGCGCCATCTTCCCTGTCTCTAATATCAGTTCCTTGCCGCGAAGTTCACGTACTACCGTCTTAGTCATTATTCTCCTATTTTCTGATGCCAAGTCGAGCTATTACCTTCTCGTACCGTTCCTTGTTTGTAGATTTTAGATAGTCAAGCAGCTTTCTTCTCTGACCGACGAGTTTGAGAAGGCCTCTACGCGAATGATGGTCCTTCGTGTGTGTCTTGAAATGATCGGTGAGATAGGTTATCCGCTCGCTCAGGATCGCTATCTGAACTTCGGGAGAGCCGGTGTCCTTTTCATGGGTCCTGAAATCACCGATAATCGTCTCTTTCTTTACCTTGTCGAGTGCCATAACATCACCACCTTTCCTTATATACAATTGAAGATATCAAGTTTAGCACATGGCCCATTCCTCTGTAAAGACAAGGGGTTGCCCGTTCAATAACCACGCATTCCACTTTCCATCGCTTCCCGGGAATAACGAATGAGGTCAATAATCGTAACTTCGGGAGGAGACAGAAGCCGTATGGGTGGCCCCCAGGTACCGGTCCCCCTGCTGACATAGAGATGTGAATTCTGGCCGAAAACGGAAAACCCCGCATGGACAGGATAGTAGAGTTTTGTGAGAAGGCCGAAGGGGAATATCTGTCCCTTATGCACATGCCCTGAGAGCTGTAGGTCAAAAAAACCGAGACATTCCTTATCTATGAAAGGCCGGTGCTTGAGCAGAAGGGTGAACTGATTCCGTGGCGCACCGGACAGCAGTTCCTTTTCCGTCATCCCATCCTCTTTATGAAAGTAGCCACCTGCCGGATCATCTACGCCTGCAATGGTCATCAGCCCGTCTATCGATACACGCTTCCCCCGCAGCATCATAAAGCCGGACCTGTCTGTAAAGTCCGCGGCCTGTTGAAAGCCGGCATAATATTCATGATTGCCAGGTATAGCATACTTTCCGAACCGGGGCTTGATCGCCTGAAGCATTTCTGCCAGACCGGGAAGGCCATTAATCTGTCCGTCCACAAGATCGCCGGTCGACACCAGTATATCGGGCTGAGCACGGTGCACAACCTGGAGTATTCTCCCGAGACGCCCTCCCCTCACAATAAGCCCGAGATGCACATCCGAGATCTGAACTATCCTCACTCTGTCCACGGATTCCGGAAGCTTGCTGGTCTGCAGCGTTATCTTTTCTGTGCGGATGCTCAGTGCCTCGTGGTATCCATAGACAGCAGAGACAAGAGAAAGAACGCAGGGTATAAGGAAACGCAGACGGGGGGAAGGAAGGAAAGCGGCAAGGTCCTGACGCAGAAACTTCTCTCCCGCCCTGATGAAGATATGGTACAGATCCAGCGAAAGAGACCAGGAAACGAAGAGGAACAGGACCCCCATCCAGATATATCCTCCGAAGGACAGCCAGCGTGCAAACGTCTCATAGCCTTGCTTCTCCGCAAGCCGCACAAAAAAAGGCGTCAGCGTCAGGGCGGCCATGGCAAGAAGCAGGACTGTCTGATAGGCAGTTCCCAGCGGAAATGCCCCACGTACCCTGAGAAAGGCATACAGGTGCATGCCGCCATAGAGAAGAAAGAAGGCGATGAAGAACAATGACACAGACACCCTTTCTTTCGCAGCTATTTCTTTACCAGTTTTCCGTCGATCGAAAATGCACCGGCGCCCCTTACTACAAGAGCAAGTGCGATGCCGAGCACCAGGATGTGGAATTCAAACCCCTCACCCTTCTGGTTGCCGAACCAGTTCATGAAAAATCCGTTTTGCAGATGGTTCATGTATGCGCAGACAGCCATGGAGGCACCAATCGCCAGTGCAAATATCCTGGTGAACAGCCCCGCGATAACACAAAGCGAGCCGACAAACTCCGTTATCATGAGAAGGATCACCGCATATTCGGGAAAATGCATTTTCGTGGTAAAGATCTCCATGGTCTTTTCGTACCCGGGGCCGCCGAACAGCCCGAGCACCTTCTGTGCACCGTGGGAGAAGATCACGATGCCGAGAGCGAGCCGCAGAAATATGGTCCCCTTGCTGCCATCCGTGCTGAAAAGCGCCTTTATCATCAGTCCTCCTCATCCTGCCTTTTGCGTAACAGACAGGTCATCCTGTTTATTCTTTATAATACATCAGGCGTCTGGCATATGGCTGCACCGATGCCACGAGGATATCCTTCTCCCGGTGGTCCAGGGGAACAAATCCCTGGGCTAATCTTACGTTTTCCTCGACATGAGCGATGGTGTCACAACCGATAACTGCTGTTGTTATATCGTGCGAAAGGGCAAAACGGTACAACGTCTCGAGCGAGGAAAGCTGCTCGATCTGTGCAGCAAGTCCCCTGAAGTATACTTTCATCGCGATGATGCCCATCTGCCGTTCTCTTGCAAGCGGTATGACACAGTCAATAAAGCTCCTGTAGGATGGTTCTGCAGGATTGACCGGCATCAGTACCGTATCAAAATCAAAAAGCTCTATGCACCTTGCCAGGATGCGGGGATCCTGGTGTCCGGTAACACCGATAAATCTCACCAACCCCTCTTCCCTTGCCCGGGAAAAGGCCTCAATCGCGCCGCCCCTGCCGAATATCTCCGCGATATCATCTTCCGTCCTGACGTCGTGGACCTGCCAGAGGTCGAGATAGTCGGTTTTCATGTTCCTGAGCGTATCTGCAAGATGCGCCCCGGCGCCGTGCATGTCGCGCGCATGGGATTTGCTCGTCAGAAAAACGTCCCTTCTGCGCTCCTTCAGGGCCAGTCCGTAATACGCTTCGCTTCCGGAATATGCCCGTGCTGATTCACAGTAGTTGATCCCGAGATCCAGAGCCCTGTTGATGACCGCATACGCCTCTCTTTCATGGCCGAAGGTGCGGAGGATTCCCTCGCCCCCGAGCCCGAGGATCGTGACGTCTACACCGGTCCGTCCCAGCCTTCTCCGTGGTATGTCCATGCCGTACCAGCCCCTTTCTCAACATATCGTGATGTCTTTACCTGCCAGACCTTTTTTCAGCCGTTCCTGTATATCGTCCGTGTATCCCTTTTCAAGCCACTGCGTTATACCGCGCCTTCGGTAAACTGCCGCAGTCTTGGACGGATAGTTCATACCGGATATCAAAACGGCATCGGCATGAGGCCTTATTTTCTCAGCCAGTTTTTCCGGATGCATCGGCAGCAGGGGGCCGATGAAAACATAGGTGCTCACGCCCTGTTCTTTCAATTTCCTGAGCGTCTCGATACGCGCACTGATCGGTGGAGCGTGCGGCTCAAATACCCTCCGCATACCTTCATCATCCGTGGTTATCGTGATACCAACATCTATTTGTTCGAACCGTTGTATCACATCAAGGTCCCTAAGAACCAGCGGAGATTTGGTCAGGATATCAACAGGAAACCGATTGGCACAAAGGATATCAAGGCACTGCCGCGTAAGACGGTATTTCGCCTCGAGGGGCTGATATGCATCAGTAACCGAACTGATCATCACATTGCCTTTGACTGCCCTCCGGATATCTCTTGAGAGGAGTTCCGGCGCATTTGTCTTCACATCGATAAAACACCCCCAAGGCTCTGCATGCCCGGTAAATTTCTTCATGAACGTAGCGTAACAGTAACTACATGCATGGGCACATCCGACATAGGCATTGACACAGTAATCTGAACCAGGAATGCCGGATTTTGTCAGAATGGTCTTCGCATGAATTTCCCGTATCGCAATGCCCATAACGTTACTGTACCACAGTTCCGGTATCTGCATTGGATCCCCTATTGTCATTACGATAGGCCCATTGAATGCGCTCATTCTCAGCAGTGGAAAAGGTACTCGGCTCAGCCCTCACCTATTCGGGTGCGAAACAGCTTGTTCCGGCTGCGAACCGACCAATCCTCTTTTACTGCATTGACAATATCGCCAACGCGGGGATACGGGATATCGTCATGGTCATATCCCCCGAGACGGGAGACGAGATCAGGCAAACGGTCGGAAATGGCAGGGCATGGAACGTTCAGATCACTCTATTCCGCAGGACTCTCCTGCAGGTCTTGCCCGCGCGGTAAAGATATCAAAAAGGCTCCTGAAGGGCTCGCCTTTCGTGATGTATCTGGGCGATAACCTCATCGGGACGGACATCCGCAAATTCGTTGTCACCTCTGAAAAAAACATGCGACGACCCCATCCTTCTGAAGGAAGACGACAACCCCCGGCATTTCGGCGTTGCAGAGGATGCAAAGAACGGCGCTATCGTCCAGCCGATAGAAAAACCGGAAAATCCTCCCTCCAATCTTGCACTCGTCGGCGTGCATATCTTCACATCTCATATCCATGGGGCCATTGACAGGATAGCACCATTAAAGCGCGGGGAAAGAGAAATAACCGATGCCATCCAGAAGCTCATTCCTATAAGCCACCACGTAAAGAGCTTTGTGCTCAAAGACTGGCGGCTTGACACCGGTAAAAAGAACGACCTCCTCACCGCAAACGCTATCATGCTGGATGAATGGGGAAAAAAGATATTCAGGGGACCGCTGACAAGACAACCCGCGTACTCGGCAGGGTGCCGCTCGGCAAGAAGTCTTCGGTCAAAGCAAGCACGTTTCGCGGCCCCGTCGTGATTGGCGACAACAGCCGCGTGATCAATTCGTCCGCCGAGTATTCGGCAATTCTGAACAGCAGTTCAATCAACAACCATGCGGACAGCTAGAACAGGACACCATCGCAAAAAACATCTGCTGCTACCGTATCACGTGAGTGTATTGCAGCGTTGCTCCACTTCGTCTTCCTGGCGAACATCAGTCATTCCGCGACGGACATATATCCGCAAGTACGCATTTCTGATGCAGGGGCTTCCTTGCCTGGCATACTGCCCTGCCATGGGCGATCAGCAGATGGGTAAGATCTCCCCACTCATCCTTCGGCGTAATTGCCATCAGATCACGTTCAATCTTGAGGGGATCGTCATATCGGGCAAGTCCCAGCCTGTTCGCAAGACGCTTCACATGCGTATCTACCGCTATGCCTTCAATGATGCCGAATGCATTATACAGGATGATGTTGGCGGTTTTCCGCGCAACGCCCGGAAGACTCACCAGTTCCTCCATGGACTTCGGCACTTTCCCTCCGAAATTTTCCTTAATCATCCGGGCCGAGGACAAGATATTCCTTGCTTTGTTGTTAAAGAAGTTCACGGAACGGACATCCCGCGTGAACTCTTCCGGCGATACTGCGAGATACTCATCCAGCTTCTTATATTTATTGAACAACCTTTCCGTAACCTTGTTTACATGCGCATCTGTTGTCTGGGCCGAGAGGATGGTGGCGACCAGGAGTTCAAAGGGATTTCTGAAGTTCAAGGCCGACCTGAGGACAGGATATTCTCGCCGGAGCCTTGCAATAATCAGCAACATCATCTTCTTCCGGTCCATTGCGCCCCCATTACCCTGAAATCCTTCCGTTTTTTCATTATACCAGACCAATAAAGACATTGACATTCTAAAGGATTTTGATAGGATTGAGTTAAGCTACCCCTGATTCCGAATTCCTTTTCACGACCTTACAAGGAGGCTTTATGAAGAAGAAAAGACCCGCAGATATGACGAAGAGTCTGGTAAAAGTGCTCAAGGACTGGCAGAAGCTCGAGGACGAATCGATCAGCCACGCCGATGCGACCATAAAAAAAACCAAGAATAAACTGGTGAAGATGACGATGGAAATGATCAAGAACGACTCCCAGAAACACCGCATCATGCAGCAGCTCCTCATTGACAGCCTCACCAGAGAGTCGCTCATTCTGGCCCCTGAAGATCTCGGCGCACTGTCAGAAAACCTGAACAAACATCTCGCTGCCGAGGCCAAGACTCTTGAACTGGCAGACAAGGCCCTGCAGAACAGCGAACTCTTCGTCACGCGGTATATCCTTTCATATCTTATTGCTGACGAGCAGAAACATCATGCCTTGCTGACCAAGCTCAATGAGCTCAAGCGGGCAACAGTGTTCGTAACATAGGAGGCATAGAAAATTCATGAGGATATTACGAATTCTGCTGGTTTTCCTGTTCCTCTCTGCAATCGTTGTTGCGGACGAACCGGAGAAAAAAGTCTTTACGGCAGTATCAGGTCCCGACGGCATCCAGAAGGTAAGCATCGTTGGAGGAGAATATTATTTCGATCCCAACTACATCATCGTCAAGGTGAATGTGCCCGTTGAGCTTTCCGTAAAGAAGGAAGGAGGGATCGTACCTCATGATATCGTTATGAAAGCGCCCGAGGCGGGCATGGTCTTTGATGAGCCCATGGAGAGTAAGCCGAAGGTGATCAAGTTCACACCAACGAAAACAGGGATATACCCCTTCTCATGCTCCAAGAAGCTGCTCTTCTTCAGAAGCCACGAAGCACGTGGCATGAAGGGAACGATCGAGGTCAGCGAATAGGAACCCAAGGAGGATATATGAAGCCGCTCAGCATTGTCATCGCAGCATGTTTAATCTTCGGTATCGTTCCATTGGCCAACGCCATCCATGAGACCCAGCCAGCAGAGACACCGGTTCCGCTTCCGGGGGCAGATGCGGTAAAGCTGTACGAATACCTTACAAAACAGAAGCCCTATACATCATGGGAACTGTGGACGGGAAAAGGCAAGATGTACAAGGGGACCCAGCCGCATGGAGAGTTTCTCACGACCTATGTGAATGACGCTGCAATGTTCGGCATCAGGGATAAGAAAGGCACCATGCCCGAGGGAACTATCATAGCGAAAGAGAACTACGATAAAGACAAGAAATTCGTCGCGTTGACGGTCATGTACAAGATTAAGGGCTATAACCCTGCTGCAGCCAACTGGTACTGGGCAAAGTACGACGGAGGCGGCAAAGTCCTCGCTTCGGGCAAGGTAGAGGCATGCATCAAGTGTCACGTAGCCAAGAAGGAAAATGACTTTATATACACGGAAACACTGAAGAAGTAGGGCGTTGACCCCTATGGGTATGATATGCGTCATGGAACAGAATCCCCGGTCGTGTCATACTTCCACGTAGCGTGTATAACGAAAAGATTCAGGGAGGTATCATGTTAGAAAAAGTTCAGGCAGCATTAGATCAAATACGCCCGATGCTCAAGAGGGATGGCGGGGATGCCCAGCTTATTGAGGTGACCCCTGATGGCGTAGTGAAGCTGAAGCTCGTTGGTGCGTGCGGCCATTGTCCGATGTCGCAGATGACACTCAAGATGGGAATAGAAAAGAGACTGAAGGAGCAGATCCCTGAGGTAAAAGAAGTTATCTCTGTGTAGCAGGGTCTTTATACGTGTCAAGGAGGCTCAGATGATCAAGGTCAAGACCTTCGGTATGGAGTTGAAGCCGCTTCAGACCATGCATGAACTGGCTCGATGAGATGGTGAATACCTTCATTGCGACGAACAAGATCAAGGATGTCATCTCCGTATCCGATTCTCCGACAACCGATGACAAAGGCGAAACCATCGGACTGATCCGCGTCCTCTGTTACGAGGCATAGACGATCTCTTTTATTCCCCGTGCAGAGGCTTTGGCCGTGCCTGCCCAGGAGATGAGGTCGCGCCTGGCGCATCGTGCAGAGATAGTGCTTGACAATTCTTCCTTTCACGATAGGATTTATCTAGGGAAACGGCGAAAGGAGGTGATACAGGATGAAAAAGACAGTGAGCAGCAAGGCTCTTGCCAAGGAAGCGGCTTTCTGGGCGATCTTCAAAAAGGCGGCAACAGAAAATCCTGGCAAGATATGCCACAAGTGAAAGGGTTGAAAGAGCTGAAGCTGCCGGTCGGCAGCGAAATGTACGTGAAGGGTTCGGGGAATCCATGAGGAAAAGTACATGTCCATGTGCCGGTTGCCCGGACCCTTTTCTTTTACCAGGGCAAGGACTTCTCTTGACGGACACCATACCGACATGCCGATAAGTCAGACACATGATTTCTTCATCCAGTGGCACCTTACCGAACGATGCAACCTCCGGTGCTCGCACTGCTACCAGACCGGGGCGACTTCCGATGAACTTTCCCATCATGAAATACTGTCTGTCATAGACGAAGTCGATGAGATGCTCAACGCGTGGTCTGAGAGCTATGGCATGGAATTTTCTCCGAGCTTCAATGTCACCGGGGGGGAACCATTTCTGAGGAGCGATCTCCATGAAATCCTTGCAGCGATGGCCGGCAAGGGTTATCGCATCTTCCTGCTGACAAACGGCACGATGATAGACAGGGAAAAGGCCGGCCGCCTCGCGGACCTCGGCATCAACGGCATCCAGATAAGCATTGAAGGACCGGAAAAGGTCCATGATGCGATTCGGGGTAAGGGCAGCTTTTCCCGCGCAAAGGCGGCTGTCGGGCATCTCCTCGACCAGGGACATACAATCACCCTTAATGCCACCCTTTCGGAACTGAATGCCGACAGTTTTCTGGATATTATACAGATTGCATCTTTCCTGGGTGTGCAGCGCCTCGGTTTTTCACGTCTTGTTCCGTCCGGAAGAGGGAGACAGTTGGTAGACAAAGCTCTCAGCGGGGATGCGGTGAGGAGTCTCTATGAGAAGATCTTCTCAGCCCGGCCGAACGGTCTTGAGATCGTCACCGGCGACCCCATTGCGTCCCAGATGTCCCTGTCTCCTGAAGTCTCAAATCCCATGCCTGACATCCCCTCGGGCGGATGCGCAGCAGGGGTCTCCGGACTCACCCTGCTGTCTGACGGAACCATAACTCCTTGCAGGAGAATGCCCATACCTATCGGCAATGTCAGGACAGACTCGCTGCGGGAAGTCTGGGCAACATCGGAAGTGCTCGAAATGCTCAGGGACCGTTCGCGCTACGGGAACAAGTGCGGCTCCTGCAGCAGGTGGAGCACCTGCCGGGGATGCAGGGCGATCGCCTATGCCTGGTCCCGGGCTGAGGGTCCCGGCAATATTCTTGCCGATGACCCCCAATGCTTTATCGAAGGATGCACGTGAACGATGCTCTCGCCGTCATCACCATGATGTTCTGGGCATTGGTCCCGCTCTTCTGGATCCCGGTGCACGGGCTTTCGAAATTCTTCAAGCGACTCGGCATCTTTACGTACATAACACCGGTGATTACCTGGGTACCCATTGCATGGATCATCTATGCAAACCGGGAACGCATACTCAGCCATACCATTGACCTTCCGCTGCCCGTGCGAGGTGCCGGGTGGATCGTGCTGGTCTGCGGTATTCTTTTGCAGATCTGGACGCTGAGACTTCTCGGGGGATGGGGCATTATGGGTCTGCCTGAAGTAACACAGATTGTTGAAAGCAGGATCGTTACATCAGGTCCGTTCTCTGTCATCAGGCACCCGACCTATCTTTCTCATGCGATAATGTACGCCGGTGTGTTTCTCATCACGGGCGTCATTGCGGTAGGCATCATCACTCTGCTTGACGTCGTTATCATCAACACGGTGGTGATACCCCTCGAGGACAGAGAACTCGTTGAGCGGTTCGGTGAAAAGTATAGAAAATATCAGGAGCGGGTCCCGGCTTTTTTTCCGGGAACCACGAAAAAATGATTGCGCTGAAGGAGATACAGGTCGCGGCAAAGACAATCGCGGACTTTGTCCATGAGACCCCTCTGATCAATTCTCACTCTTTGAGCGCAATGACCGGGGCCGAGGTATATATCAAGGCGGAGAATCTTCAGAAAACCGGATCATTTAAGGTCCGGGGCGCTTTCAATAAGCTGAGCTCATTGCATGATGGTGTGGTGATAGCGGCTTCCATGGGCAATCATGCACAGGGAGTTGCCTATGCTGCTTCACGGCTCAAGATGAAGGCTAAGATCGTAATGCCGCTCAATGCCCCGATCGTGAAGCAGGAGGCAACAAAAGGATACGGGGCCGACGTCATGCTCTACGGCGATACCTTTCTTGAAGCGCTGGAATATGCACTGTCGCAAAAGGAATATACCTTTATCCACGCCTTTGACGATGAGAAAGTCATTGCAGGACAGGGGACCATTGGTCTTGAGGTGCTGAAGGTCCTCGCCGATACGGACGTCATCCTTGTACCTGTCGGCGGCGGTGGGCTCATTTCCGGGATTGCCGTTGCAGTCAAGTCAATGTCTCCGCGTACCGAAATCGTCGGTGTGCAGACGACCTCAGCCATATCGGCCTATACATCGTTCTGCAAAGGCGCGATCGAGGAACATGCGACTTGCTGCACCCTTGCTGACGGCATTGCTGTCGGCAAGGTCGGTTCCATACCGTTCGAAATCATGAAGCAGCATGTAGATGACATGCTCACGGTAAGCGAAGACTCAATAGCCATGTCCATACTTCTTTTCATGGAACGGAAAAAGATGGTCGTTGAAGGTGCCGGAGCCGTGCCCCTTGCAGCCCTGATCGAAAACACCGAGCGGTTCAAAGGAAAAAAGGTGGTCCTTATCGTTAGCGGCGGAAACATAGACTTCACCCTCATCGACAGGATTATCCATAAGGGACTGGCAAAGAGCGGACGGATCGGGGTATTCGTGGTGACCGTGGACGATATCCCGGGAAAACTCCACATCCTGACCGGGATCATAGCCGGACACCGGGGTAATATCCTTGCCATCGAACATGACCGCCTTTCTGCTGATCTTTCCGTGAGCGAGACACGCGTTATTTTCACGGTCGAAGTCCGTGGCAGAGACCATCTTAACAGGATAACGGATGAGATGCGGCAGAGAGGATTTGCGGTCAGGGAAGAGGATACGAAAAGGAAAGTCCCCTCAGGATAGAGGGGACTTATCGCATTCCATTAGAGTTTTACGACATTTACGGCTTTGGGGCCTTTCGGGCCCTTTTCAACATCAAAGCTGACCTTGTCACCTTCAGCAAGACTCTTGAAGCCATTGCCCTGGATTGATGTATGATGAACAAATACATCGCTGCCGTCTTCGCTGGTAATAAAGCCAAAACCTTTGCTGTCGTTAAACCACTTTACGGTTCCTTGTGCCATTTCCTTTACCTCCTTCTCTTTAAACTAAAATCTTAGAAGGACTCAAGAAAATAAGGCCTCAAGGTCAAAGCTCT
>QKDO01000136.1 GCA_003252075.1 Nitrospirota bacterium | reverse complement strand
CCGCCTGCCGGCAAGATACGCCGCTGACGGGCTCCAGTTGAACGTTGCCACCCGCGACAGGCTCTCTGCCGTACCGCCAAACACCTTCGCCACCGCAACCCTCAGCATCATCGCGATCCCGATGAACGGAAGAAATACTGCATAGATCAGTCCAAGAATCGGGGCTGCTGCAAGTATGACAAGCGGATTTGCCTTGTAGTATAGGGTCTCATCGTTTCCCGGAAGAATGCCCTCGGCCTCCATCGTCACCCGGTCGCCTGTTGAAAAGTTCCAGTAGCTGCCCTTTCCTGCCCTGTCTCCGCCTATGTGCCTGATCTGTAACATGGTCTTTTCCTCCTTTTCGTTCTTTTCTTGATTCTAGGATATCAAAGGACAGGGGTAAGGGTAATTGGAGGAACTACCTATTTAGGCAGGAAATGTATCTTAGGTTCACGGAAATGTTCTGCTAACGGATTTGCCGGTTGCTTGGCCTGTCTGGTCAGCATTTCATGATGAAGAAAGACATGCCACGTTCCGTCATCTCCTCACGGAGGGTTAGGATTTGCCGGAAATGTATTTCCTGTATTCTTTTTGCCAGATGAGGAGGAGGGTGTCAAATCACCTAAAGAAATTACTCGGGAGATCATAAGTAAGAAGACACCTCTCTCCGCTTTCCTCTCCCTCCAAGGGCGAGGATGGCCTAAAGAGTGCTCCTCCATCGAGGGGAGGGGACAGGGGGAGGGTGATATTAGAAGTTTTACTTATGATCTCCTTAGTAACTACTCAAAAAAATGAGGCTTGAGATGACAAAAAGCAGAATTGCGAACTTTGTGGTATTGTGATGGTATTCTTTCTGTGCGGAGATTGCGCCCTGCGATCGGTTTTCGTGAGGTCGGTACACTGAGGCCGTTCCGCGACTGGTGCTAAAGATACGCGGGCATGTCGCAATTCAGATCATGGCATAGGGCTCACCGTGGAAAGGGAAACAGTTGCTGACTTTCGATTGCATGGATTCATCGGGCCGACGGGCAGGGAAGGGAGCTGAAGGAAATTATTGCCATCCCGGCGATTCCGGCATCTCGTTTTGGTGATGTTGCTGCATATGCATGGCCATGTCTGAACATATTCCTTTCAACGTGAGAGCTGCCGGCTCTTTTCATCTTGACACGGTGTACCGGATCTATTTGCTGCATGATGTGTTCTACGGCATTACCGCATCAAGACAATCTGACATGGACGATGCCTGGATGGCGCGAACCGATTGCCGGGACCCGCGGGACCTGATGACGCAGGAAGAAAAGAATTTTTCCTTCCACGCCCGTGACGTCATGACAAGCAGCATCGAAGCACCTGCCCCGGTTTCAGGCAATGACGCGAGTTATGGCATATGGAAGGTCTTGTTGCAAGACCGGACTGCGATGGTTTTCAGGTTCGAGACCCTTCAGGATATAAAACTCGCGCTTCATCAGATAGCCCTGCCATTGGGCTCACGCTTGGCAGTGAACGTGACATGGGACAACAAAAACCAGGTTTTTATCGCAAGATAGGCCATGCTGGGCCTGTCTGTCCGGTCTGCGCCCCTGTCGTCCGGTAATGCCTCCGATTTTATTGAGTTGAAAAGAAAATAAACACTTTTTATAATAAAAGACGGCATACGGCTGACGTGCTGGCGTCTTCTGTCGTTTGAACGGCGGAGACGCTTTTTTTGCCTATTTTCAGAGAAAAGAATGCAGAGGTAACAGACATGTGCAGACTGGCTGCGATCACATCAAAAGAATTCATTTCGCCCATGGAACCTGTCCTTGCCCTTGAGACCATGAAGGAGGGTCATGATGGTTCCGGCCTCGGCCTGGTCCTCAAGAACCTTGGTGGAGAGTTCGAGAAGCTGAAGAAGTACCCTGTCCTCTCCGGCATATGTTCAGCGGACGGCAGAAAGATACTTGATGAATACATGAAGAAATATGGGTTCAAGCTCAAACATGAATGGAGGCCCAGGGTCCGGCCTGTTAACAGCATCGTCAGCCGTGATCACTACTTTGCCCGTGCCTATGACTATCCCGAGGCGTTCCGGAACAAGTCGATGAAGGAAAAGGAGGATCTTCTGATGCTCACAAGACTTGCCCTGAGGAAACTCGGCGAGGCTGATGAGTCGATTTTTGCCTTCTCTTTCTATCCTGACGTTATAACTATCAAGGAGGTCGGCGATCCTCTCCAGGTAGCCGAGTTCTTCGGCCTTGACAGGGACGCCCTCACGGCAAAGATCATTTTTGCCCAGGGCAGGCAGAATACCAACTATGCAATCTATCTCTACGCGTGCCATCCGTTCTTCATCCAGGGATATTGCTCCATGACGAACGGTGAGAACACGGCATTTGTGCCGATCAGGGAATACCTTTCAGGCAGAGGTTTTGCCGGATATACAGGCTATAACAGCGACAGCGAGGTCTTTACCCACATTCTTCATTACACGGTGAGACAGCTCGGTTTTCCTCTCCATTACTACAAGGATGTGATAACGCCGCTTAAGGCCTCCGAGATCGGCAAAAGGTCTGATGCCGATGCGGTAAAGCTCATGAAACAGTCGATGAGACAGCTCTGCATCGACGGCCCGAACATGGTGATCGGTTTCGTGCCGGACGGGACCGTTTTTATGGTTCAGGATGCGAAGAAACTCAGGCCCGGTATTGTAGGCGGTATGAAGGGACGCTATGCGCTGATGTCGGAAGAGTGTGGTGTCGACAGTGCCGTTCCCGGGAGAGACCGGACAGAGGACATTTTCCCGATGAAATACGACATGGTGATGATTTCGCCTGATGCACAGGAGGTAACGGTATGGAACCAGCTTCACGGTTAGACCATAATCACAAACTCTCATTACGGGAGTTCCCCTATATTATCCGCTGGAGAGATGACCGGTGCAAGCGCTGCGGTA
>QKDO01000065.1 GCA_003252075.1 Nitrospirota bacterium | reverse complement strand
GAAGTGATTTGTTCGGTTTTCTCTTTTAATTAATTCTTTGTCTTTCATTACATTGAATCTATTCCGGTTCCCAGAATGAAAAAAAGAATGACAAAAAATACGACAGGAACCCCGCGTTTGTTATTGTAAGTCTCTTCTAATACCGCATCCTCACCCGGTACGTCAGCTTCGCTTCTTTGTCCTTCGGCACGGGTATATCGAACTCGGCGGTGAATGCCGCGGTCTTTTTATAGTCATGGGAACTGCTGAGCATAGTCCAGTCTCCCGGTATGGGCTCTATGACCTTCACGATAATATCTTCCTGCTTGTGGTTTCTGAGCGATATCTCGAAGCTGGCTTCGTACGTGTCCGAGACGATCTTTTTCCAGTCCATCTGCTTGCGGGTTCCCACAACATCAAAGGCATCGCCGAGCTTGACCCTTATCTTCTCGTCCTTCGGTGTGTGGTCGATCATGTCCTCGCCGATGAACTGCAGGCTGCCCTCTGAATCATGCTTATAGACCCTCACCGTGCCTTTGGGCAGAGGGATACCAAGGTTATACTCCTTCTTGTTCTGTACCTCCACAAACACGCCGACTTTCTGGTTCGATATGGGATCGCCGTACCTGCCGGTGTAGTAGTAGTTCGCCCCCCGGAATTCCAGCTCCTTCTTTACCGGGATGTTATCGGCACTGACGAGACTGATTTGTTTTGTCTGGTTGTCCTTGATCGTGGATGGCCGCTGAAGCGTGTAGATGTGGTATTCAAAAAAAGCCTCTTCTTTGAACTGTGGGGCAGGCGCTGCGGCTGCCTCCGCAACGCGCATCATCTTGTATCGGTATTCCTGTTCGTCCTTCACCCGGTTCACATCGCCGGCCACGAGCTTGAGCTTCGCCTCGCGGTAGACGGCCCCGCTCTTGTTGTCGATCGTAACCCATCCCGAGAGGTCTGCCTGATCATCCTTTTCGTTCAGGGTCACAACGTAATCAGCGCGCCAGGCAATGCCGTTGGTCAGGTAGGAAGCCTCCACCTTCTGCTCCGACTGAAGGTCGTTCTCCAGCATCCAGACAAGGGTGGGCTTTGATATGAGGTTTTCCGGGACACCGGGGAAGATGATCCTGCCGGGATGGCCGAACGTGATCTCATTGCCGATCCTGAAGATCGGGCCGCCGTTGTTCGAGAGCAGGGTGGCGGAAACGACCTCTTCGCGTTCTGTATAGAAATTCTTCTGGTACAGTTTCACCTCCTTGCCCACATACTTGTCGAGCAGCCTCTGGGGATTGAGCAGGTCGTATTCATAGTTCTGTTCGAGCACCCTGAGGCTCTCGGCATTGACCAGAGATTTAATATGCACACTTGCCGGGATGATCTGTGCGGCTACATCCATGAACCTCAGATCTGATGTCCCCTTCGGAAGGTTGATCATGCGGGTATCTTTTACCAGCCCGAGGTTCACGTTATAGATGGTTATTGTAACGCCGGTCTGGTCCTCAATGCCTGTTGAAGATGCGGAAAGTTCGCTCCCGGCCGGTGCGGCCCCCGCTCCAGAGAAGCTCCAGAAAAAGAGTGTTATAATGCTGATAAACAATGTTGCGGTCCTGGTCATGATGATCCCCCTTTGCTGATGTTATCAGCGTATTTGCATTGTTAGACAGCAGCGAGGATGAAAAAGTTCCCGAATGTCCCATTGTATCATGAGACGGTTTCAGGGGAGGGCGCAAGATCCCGAAATGCAATGAGAAATTCCTGCTGAAGTAGAACAGCAAAGAGAAAGAAATCCGATTATTTAATATAAAGTAAAAGTTTAATAAGAACTTTTAACTTATTGATTTAAAATTATAATAGTAAGATTATGTTCTTGATATTTCGTAGTGTCCGGCAGAGGCTCCTTTATGCGGCCGATGCGCCTGAGCTGCTCCATCAGCTCGCCAATCCGGGACGGATCGAGATGAATGGTCAGGGTAGTAGCTGTCTCATGTTTCCCTGTACCAAGCAGCCTGCCGCCTAACTTTGACAGGGCTGTCTCGATCTCCTGCGTTGCTTTTTTAATGTCCTTGACCTGCAGGTTGATTGTCGGAATTTCCGCTCCTTTTTTCTCTGAAGGGAGAGGTGACCGGGCTGAGCCGGATGCGGCCTTCTGTCTTTCTTCTGCGGGAGCTGCGGAATCAAGAGCCTTGCCAGCCTCGAAACTCCGCGCGACAGGAGCTGGTGGTGCAGGGGCTGCAGCCACCGGAGGCGCCGGGACCGGCTGCTGGTCATGCACACGAGGCTGACCGGATGATGTTTCTGCCTCTGGGTGGGTAAGGGGAGCCGGGGCCCGCTCGCCTTTTCCGGCAGCCTGTCTCTCTGCCGTATAGTTTTTTTGCAATGTCTCTTTTTCCGGCGTGAGCGTCTGCACCTGAGGTTTTTCCGTAAGACTCGTCACGGGCTGGAGGTCTGGTCCCATGCTTTTCATAATGAGAACAGCGGCTCCTGCGATCAAAAGGGTTGCAACCGCTTCGATAGGCAGCTTGATATGGAGCGGGAAGAACAGTTTCCGGAGTAGTCTCTTCTTCGACCGGGCCTCTATCCTGACCTTCTGCATCACCTTCTGGGTCAGCCAGGGGGGGGAAGGGATATCATCGAGCCCTTTCAGCGCTTCGATCGTCTTCTTCAGCTCAGAAGCGTCTGACCTGCACTTTTCACACGTGGCGAGGTGTTTTTCAATCTCTTTCATTTCATCCGGAAGGAGACTCCCCTCTGCATATTCGGCAAGCTTCTGCTGTATGGTGCTGCAGTCCATCTACCGATCTCCCATGACGTTCTTCAGACAGGTTTTTACCGATTCCCGCGCCCTGAAGAGCCGCGATTTGACAGTGCCGACTGCGAGGCCGAGCATTGTACCTATTTCCGCGTAGGCAAATCCCTGAACGTCCCGAAGAACGATGACCTCTCTGAACTCCGGTTCAAGCCTGTTCAGACATCTCTGGATCATTGCCTGCTGCTCTTTTCCTGTCAGCTGATCGAGGGCCGAAGGCTCACTTGATGCCGGTTCCCTGTTCCCCCTGACAGGGTCATGAGTCGGCGGGTCGTCAAGAGAATGTGTCTCGCGGGCCTTCCGCGCCATGACTTGGCTCAGCTTGTTGCGAGACATATTTACGGTAATGGCATACAGCCAGGTCGAGAAGCGGGATCTCTGCTCAAAAGCATGCAGATTTCTGTAGGCAGCCACAAAGGTATCCTGCACAACTTCGGCTGCGTCATCGGCATCGCCAATGATCCTGCAGGCGATATTGAACATTCTGCCCTGGTACGTCCTCACGAGGACCTCAAAGGCGTCCACATCACCTTTCCTGCATCGGGCAATGATATCTTCTTCATCGCTGTTGTCCATCGTATCAGCGGTCTTCACAGGATAAGACAGGCGAAAGGTAAATTTTGTTCCGGTCAACGGCTGTGAGGCAGGGTTATCATGACGATCATACCCTCATCGCGGGCCGGAAGAAAGATCACCTTCCCATGGTTCTTGCGGACGGCAAGACGTATTATCGGTATGCCAAAGCCGGTGCCTGCGGGCTTTGTCGAGAAGAAGGGCGTGGCGAACTTATCGAACTCTTCCTCCTTGATCGGCCTGCCGGTGTTAAAGACTTCGATCATGATGCCGGGATGCGGCTGCTCAACAACGCGGGATGATATCCTTACCCGGGGGGCAGCCGGGTCAACGGCCTCGAAACTGTTCTCGAGGAGGTGGTAGAACATATATTCCATGTCGCGGGCATCGGCAATAATGCTTGCTGCAGCCGGAGAAATGGCTGTTTCGCATTTGACGTGGGCGAATTTACTATTGAGGCCGAGGCGCTCCAGAGTTTTTCTGATCAGGGGCTCCAGTTCTAGAATGCCGAATACCGCATCTTCCTGGAACATCTCGAAGTACGTCTTGATGTCCGTGACCATATGCTCGAGCCGGCTGTTCTCTGACAGGAGCGATTCGTACACCCCGAAGGCAGGGTTGTCTGCCTCAACTTTCTTCTGAAGGCGCTTTATGCTCCCGCCGATTACCGTGACAGGGTTTCTGACCCTGTCTGCTATCCCCTTGATGATCTCGATATCGCAGCGGGTGGTTGCCTCGATATATGCGCTTGTCTCAATCAGCAGGCAAAGGTCCATGACGGTATCGATGAGCTGGAGCAGTCGCGTTCGGCTGCCATGCTCGATCTCCACCAGTATGATCTTGTGACAGAACTGCCGGATGACTGAGAAACCGAGGTTCGAAAAACGCTGGTCGAGGTTTACTTCCACATGGCGGAGGCCTATTCTCCAGAGATAGGAATACAGTTCTTGGTCGAGCTTTGACCTGAATATCCTCTCGAACCAGTGCGACCATATCCTGAGCATGAGGCCCGGTCTTTCTTCATAATCAAGAACAAGCTTTGCCTCCGGGATTCCCTGGAAGACCAGATGGAAGTACGCGGCGAACTCGTCCTTTTTTGAAACGAAGAGGTCACGGTACGGGTCGAGCTGTGTGAGGGAATCCTCGGTCAGGCCGAGGCTTTCCTGGAACTGGAGGAGCTTTTCGTAGGGTGCCGGGATATTCAGCATGACGGATCATATATTACCAAAAATCAGCGCAAATGTATCCAACGTGTATAAAAACAAAAAGTGTGATAGATTATTAGAAAATGGCAACAGGGGGCTTCCATGCTGATAAAAAAAGCTTTTGTTTTTGCAGCAATAGGTATTCTGTTCTTCGCGGCCACGGCATCTGCACACCATCCTTCAGGAGGTGCCGGATTAAGCCAGGCCGGCCCCATCCGGACGACATCTGCCACAACGCTTTCACGGGGCATCTTCTCATTGGCTGTGCAGGCTGAATTCATAAACCTTGATTCCTTCTCTGACAGCGAGCTCCTCGGATTTTCTGAACGGGGCAAGGATGCTCATACGGCTGACTCGATATTCCACACTATCATAGGTGTGGGATACGGTATCACCAGCGACCTTACCGTAAGCCTCAATATTCCCTATGCAGAGGTGAATAATATCAGGGAAGCCCATAGCGACGAGCCCGATGAGATCCATGTCCATGGCGACTCCAAAGGGTTTGGAGATCTGACCGTCATGGCGCAATACCGTTTCCTGAAGACGGACAATAAGTTTGAGGCTGCTGCGTTAGGAGGTCTGAGGATGCCTACGGGCAAGACGAACGCCAGGGACATCCACGGGGAGACCTTCGAGGCCGAATTTCTCCCCGGCACCGGTGCCTGGAGCCCTATCTTCGGTATTGCTGCCACAAAAAGAATTGGCAAGCTATCATTTGATGCGAACCTGCAGTACATGATCAGCAATGGCGGAACGCAGGTCACCAATCTTGGGGATATATTCAGTTATAATGCTGCAGCTTCGTACAGGACTTCTGTTGCGGACATGGACTGGGACCTTATACTCGAGTTGAATGGCGAGTGGAAGGAAAAACAGAAGATCCATGGAACCTGGGATGGCAATAGCGGCGGCAACATGATCTTTATCTCTCCGGGAAGCCGACTCGTGATAGGGAAGAAAGCATCCGCTTTCCTGTCTTTCAGTATTCCTGTCCTGCAAGACCTGAACGGTATTCAGGACGATACGAATTGTAAGGTCCTTTTCGGCCTCAGTTTCAGCCTGTGACGAAAGAAGGGGGAACTATGAAAAAGCTCTTGGTATATGCAGCGGGTATGTTGATCGTGCTGTTCGCTTTAGTCGTACAGGTTCCTGTCTCGCCTGCGAAAGTTGAGGCCGGGGAATCGGCTGCGTTCACAAAACATTTCCATGAGACGCTATTTGCGATTTCGGAGAAAGGGCAAGTGAGCATAGAGATCCTGCTCGATGACAAGGAGTACGCGATAGGAAAAGATGTGATCGGGGTCGTTATCCATGACCTTCATGATGAGGATGTCGAGGATGCAAAACTTGATGTGATCGTGACAGGAAATGCCGAACCGCTTAGGGTGAAGGAAAAAGGCGGAGGGTTGTATCTTGTGGCAAGCGCAGGTCTGCCCAAAGACGGGAAATGGGAGTTGCGTCTGGCGGTGAAAAAGAAGAAGATTGACGATGGAGCGATTTTTATATTCCCGGATGTCATGAAAGATAAGCTTGCTGCAGGCAAGTATGATAGGGAGATGCTGAAAGGGAGAAAAGAAGCCCAATAAGTCTGTTGGCATGCATCCCTAAAAGCCATGATAAATCGCAGCGTGGTTTTTGAAGCTTAGATCCTCCTATCTGATTCTGCACATGCCAGGTAATCTGCGGATGTTCCTGCAGCGGTAGCGATGGCAAAGGATGTTCTGTACTCACGTCGACAGCTTGTATGCAGATACCACACGGGATGTTACGAAGGGGAGATTTGAGATGCCGCATTTCGGGTTGATGAGTACGGAGGATAGCTTCAAGAGGCCTGAAGGTGCACTGCTCAGGGCGAGGCTTCATATCCGTGGCGGCAAGCGAAGACTGTCGCAGGGAAAGATCTCTGCAGGCATTGTAACGCTGTATGATGCGCTCATTTTTGCTCTGCGCTGGTACCTTATGGCGCCTGAACACCGGGAAGAGTTCAGGACAAAAGAAGCGATTGACCTGACGGACGAAAAGGCCATGATCAGGGTGCTGGAGTCTTCCGGTGTTCTGGATCGTTCTTTTGACCTCAAATCGTTTGAGAAACTGGTCGATACGGCAGCATACGAAGAGATGACCGGTTTTGACTATGGACCAATGCTCGGCCAGTTCGAGTCGCTCATGAGAAGGCTTGAGGTCATGCCCTTTGATGTAGATGCGCTTCCGCCCGAAGACCCGTCCACGTTCTGATCTCACTTCGTTGACGCTGAAAAACCTGCTGTGATAGAATTCTTTACTTTTAAAAAGCAGCATATCTCTTCAGTATTTCTCTATAAATCGAGAGGACCGCGCATATGAGGATAGTTGTTTGCATCAAACAGGTGCCTGACAGCGCAGAGGTCAGGATCAATCCCGAGACGAATACGCTTATCAGGGACGGCGTGCCCACGATCATCAATCCCTATGATGTGCATGCAATCGAAGCAGGGCTTCAAATCAGGGAAAAAACCGGGGGAAAAGTCACGGTACTGACCATGGGGCCTCCCCAGGCAGAGGCAGCGCTCCGTGACGCCATTGCCATGGGGGCCGACGATGCAGTGCTTCTGACGGACCGGGCATTTGCAGGTTCTGATACCTGGGCGACTGCCTACACGCTCTCAAAGGCTATAGCGCATATCGGGGCCGATGTGATCCTTTGCGGCAAACAGGCAATAGACGGCGATACCGCGCAGGTCGGTCCCGAGATAGCTGAGTTCATGGATATCCCGCATATCTCCTATATACGGAAGATCGTTGATGTCTCGACAGACAGGCTGGTCGTCCAGCGGCTCATGGACGACGGCTTTGATCTGCTGGAGTCCTCGCTCCCTGTTCTTCTGACCGTTGTCAAGGAGCTGAACGTGCCGAGGATGCCATCCCTGAAGGGAAAAATGGCTGCCAAGAAGGCAGAGATCAGAAAAATGTCGGCTGCCGATATCAACGCGGCTGAGAGCGATCTCGGACTGAAGGGATCACCGACTCAGGTCAAGAACATCTTTGCTCCTGGAACGAAGAAGGACAGGAAGATGCTGGAAGGAACTGATGAGGAGAAGATCAATACGCTGGTCAAGGAACTGGTGGGACTGAAATGTATATAAAGGTAAACAAGAATTTATGTTCCGGCTGTGAGGCATGCCTGCAGTCCTGTCCGTATGACGCGATCGTGATGAAGGACGGCAAGGCAGAAATAACAGAACTCTGCCAGCTCTGCAGGGCCTGCCTTAGCGTATGCCCGGAAGGGGCCATATCCGAGGTCAAAGAGGCGTCGGATGCCAGGGAGACTGCCCAAGGCAAAGGGGTGTGGGTTTTTGCAGAGCAGCGTGACGGGAAGATTGCCGGTGTATCACTTGAACTGCTCGGCGCAGGCAAGGGACTTGCGGAAAAGCGCGGCACTGAGCTTGTGGCGGTGCTTTTCGGAGGCACTGCCGGTGACGCAGAAGAACTTATCCGCTGGGGGGCTGATAGAGTGTTTCACTGCGATGATCCCATGCTGAGCGCTTTCAACGACGAACCGTACGCTGCACTCCTCTCCAAATTGATCGTGGAGCAGAAGCCCGAGATCGTTCTCACCGGTGCAACGCCGATCGGCAGGTCTTTTTTCCCGAGGGTTGCCGCCAAGCTGCGGGCGGGGCTTACCGCTGACTGCACGTCTCTTGAGATAGATGCTGAGACGGGAAATCTCCTCCAGATCAGACCGGCATTCGGCGGCAATATCATGGCAACGATCTTTTGTCCTCATGCGCGGCCGCAGATGGCGACAGTGCGTCCTCGCGTAATGAAAAGGGGTGAATACGACCCAGCACGGAAGGGAGAGATCGTGGCGGTCAGCGCCAAAGGTATATCTTCCCGCACCAAGGTCGTGGAGACCGTGAAGGAAGTCGCCGAGACAGCGATCAATCTGCAGGACGCGAATATCATCGTTGCCGGCGGCCGGGGAATGGGCGGCGAGAAGGGGTTTCAGCTCCTCAATGAACTTGCCGCGGTGCTCGGCGCCTCGGTTGCCGCTTCCCGTGCTGCAGTCGATGAAGGATGGATCCCCTACCGTCATCAGGTGGGGCAGACCGGCAAGACTGTAGGTCCGAAAATCTATATCGCTTGCGGCATATCCGGAGCAGTGCAGCATCTCGTGGGCATGCAGTCATCCGATATTATCATTGCGATCAACAAGAACCCCGATGCGCCGATTTTCAGTGTTGCCACCTACGGCATCGTGGGTGACGTACACGAAATCGTCCCGCTGCTCACCAAAAAAATCAGGGACGTAAAGGGGTAATTTTTATGGCTACGGTATTCATGTTCCCGGGTCAGGGTTCCCAAGCCCTCGGTATGGGCGCTGAACTCTTTGAACGATATCCTGACCTGGTCGCAGAGGCGGATACAATTCTCGGTTACTCAATGAAGGAACTCTGCCTGGTGAATCCAGACGATAAGCTCAACCGCACGGATTACACACAGCCGGCGCTTTACACGGTCAATGTCCTGAGCTTCCTGGCTAAGGTCGAAGACGAGGAGATCAGGCCGGATTTCGTAATCGGGCATAGCCTGGGAGAATATGACGCCCTTTATGCTGCCGGTGCCTTTGATTTTGCTACCGGCCTTAAACTGGTCCAGAAGCGCGGTGCCCTTATGAGCGCGGCTACAGGTGGGGGTATGGCCGCTATTCTGGGCATGGACGGTGATGCCGTTGCCACGGCCCTGGCCGAGCTCGGCGCTGGAAGCATTGATGTGGCCAATTTCAACACTCCGCGTCAAACGGTCATATCCGGTCTTAAGGTCGAAATCGAGACATTTGCCCCTCAATTAAAGGAAAAAGGAGCCAGTCGGGTAGTTATCCTTCCCGTCAGTGGTGCCTTCCACAGTCGTTACATGAAACCCGCAGCAGAAGAGTTTGAGGCATTCCTGGCCGGATTCAGCTTCAGCAGCCTGAAAGTCCCCTGTATTGCCAACTGCAGTGCCGAGCCGTACACCGATGAATCCATCGCCCTGAATCTGGTTAGACAGATTTACAGCAGTGTGCGGTGGATTGACACCGTCAAGGGCCTTCGTGCGCAGGGCGCCGACACCTTTGTCGAAGTCGGTCCGGGAACCGTTCTGAGCGGCCTGGCACGCCAGATTACGTAACAGCATTCGGCTTCCCGGATTCCGGGAAGTGAAAAGGATATGGAAAACTTTGTGATAAATAAGTAAAATAGACTCATTAAGATGTATTATCGGATAACCTCGGAATAATTCAACCTGCTCGGCGGTAAAAGTTTATAACAAATTAAAGTAAGGAATGCCGATTTCAGTGCATTCTGAAAAAACAAAATATTTTTCTGGAGGTAATCAATGGGCAGATATGATGAGGTATTTGAAAAAAGCATCCAGGACCCCGAGGGATTCTGGGCTGAGGCTGCCGGAAATATAGACTGGTACAAGAAATGGGACAAAGTCCTTGATGATTCAAACAGGCCTTTTTACCGATGGTTCAGCGGCGGAGTAATGAACACCTGTTACAATGCGGTGGACCGCCACGTGAAGAACGGTAGGGGCGATCAGGCTGCCATTATTTACGACAGTCCGGTGACGGACACCGTACAGAAAATAACCTATAAAGAGCTTCTCGATCATGTCTCAAAGTTTGCCGGTGTACTGAGAAGCCTTGGCGTTTCGAAAGGCGACACCGTCATCATTTATATGCCCATGGTGCCCCAGGCCGCTGTTGCAATGCTTGCCTGCGCCCGTCTTGGTGCCATTCATTCCGTGGTATTCGGAGGTTTTGCTCCTCATGAACTTGCGATCAGGATCGATGATGCAAAGCCAAAGGTCATCGTAACCGCATCAGGCGCAATTGAAGGCAAGAAAATCATTGAATACAAGCCGATGGTAGACAAGGCTATCGAGCTTGCAGCGCACAAACCTGAAAAATGTATCGTGTACCAAAGGTCTCTTGTGAAGGCAGAGCTGGCTGCAGGGCGTGATTTTGACTGGGACGTCATGATGTCAAAGGCTCAACCTGCAGAATGTGTCCCTGTGCAGGCGACCGATCCTCTTTATATTCTCTATACATCAGGCACTACGGGCACCCCAAAGGGAATCGTAAGGGACAACGGCGGATATGCTGTTGCGCTTCGCTGGAGTTTTGAGAACATCTATGATACAAAGCCGGGAGAGGTCTACTGGTCAGCATCCGACGTCGGATGGGTCGTGGGGCACTCCTACATAATATACGGCCCGCTGCTTACCGGCTGTACAACGGTCCTATTTGAAGGAAAACCCGTCGGCACTCCTGATCCGGGCGCATTCTGGAGGGTCATTTCCGAGCATGGGGTCAAGGTTCTTTTTACCGCGCCGACAGCCTTTCGCGCGATAAAGCGAGACGATCCGAAGGGAGACTATCTTAAGAAATACGACCTCTCAGGATTCAAGTACCTCTTTCTGGCGGGGGAAAGGCTTGATCCCGACACGTATCACTGGGCAAGCAAACTGCTGGACCGGCCTGTTATCGATCACTGGTGGCAGACCGAGACAGGCTGGCCCATAACCGCGAACTGCATGGGGATAGAGGTGTTCCCCGTCAAGCCGGGGTCATCGACTAAGCCGGTCCCTGGCTTTGATGTGCAGATCCTGGACAATAACGGCAAGCCTGTAGAAGCGGAAACTGAAGGGCTTGTTGCGGTCAAACTTCCCCTGCCGCCCGGAACGCTGCCCACACTCTGGCAGGCAGAGAAGAGATTTCTTGAGTCCTATATTAACCCTTTGCCGGGCTATTATTTTACCAGTG
Source organism: Nitrospirota bacterium (assembly GCA_003252075.1). Classification (GTDB taxonomy): domain Bacteria; phylum Nitrospirota; class Thermodesulfovibrionia; order Thermodesulfovibrionales; family UBA6898; genus UBA6898. Next base: position 25,749 of record QKDO01000065.1, on the reverse strand, counting down.
ACGGGGGATATATTGATAAAGACGGGTATGTCTTTATCATGGGCCGTGTTGATGATGTGATTAATGTTGCGGGCCACCGGTTGTCTACAGGAGAAATGGAAGAGATCGTTGCTACCCATAAGGACATTGCTGAATGCGCGGTCTTCGGTGTCGAAGACGGGCTGAAAGGTCAGGTCCCTGTCGGTCTTGCCGTGTTAAAGACCGGAACAGGGAGGGACGAGAAGGAACTCCAGCAGGAACTTGTTAGCATGATCAGAGACAAGATCGGGCCGATTGCCTGCTTTAAACAGGCGGTAATTGTCAAACGGCTGCCGAAAACACGTTCCGGTAAGATTCTGAGGGGGACCATGCGCAGGATTGCTGACGGCAAGGAATACTCAGTGCCCTCGACGATTGACGATCCGGCTATTCTGAATGAGATCGAAGAAGCGTTAAAAAGGATAGGATACGGGAAAAAGGCGGTGTAATGAAAATCCATGAATATCAGGCCAAGGAATTATTTCGGAGTCACCACATTCCTGTACCTGAGGGGTATGTTGCCACAAGCCCTGATGATGCCTGTACTTTGGCTGGAAGGCTCGGCCGTTTCCCCGTTGTAATCAAGGCACAAATTCATGCGGGTGGCCGCGGCAAGGGCGGAGGTGTTAAGATTGCCGGGAGTCTTGATGAAGTGCGCAGAGCGGCAGAGGCTATATTGGGCAGGCCACTGGTGACGCCCCAGACAGGGCCGAAGGGGAAGAAGGTCAGAAAAGTCCTGGTGGAGCAAGGGCTTGATATAGTTCAGGAGCTTTATGTTTCGATCATCCCGGACCGGTCCACGGCAAAGATCATGATCATCGCGAGCCGGGCCGGCGGAATGGATATCGAGGAAGTTGCGGCACAGCACCCGGAAAAGATAATTCGGGTGTTGATTAATCCACTTGCAGGAATCGAGTCCGATCATTGCAGAGAAATCGCAGCCGGCCTCAAGCTGACCGATTCGCTTGCCGGAAAGTTTTCCTCGCTGATCGAAAAACTGTACGGACTCTTTATCGAAACAGACTGTTCTCTGCTTGAGATCAATCCGCTGGTCATTACTGCCCGGGAGGAACTGATAGCGCTGGATGCAAAGGTAGAGATCGACGACAATGCCCTGTTCCGGCAGAAGGATGTCCTCAAATTCAGGGATGTTGATGAAGAGGACCCCCTGGAAGTGGAGGCATCGAAATACAACCTTAATTACATCAACCTGAATGGAAATGTCGGCAATATGGTGAATGGAGCCGGACTCGCCATGGCTACCATGGACCTCATCAAGAGTGCCGGTGCAGAACCTGCGAATTTCCTTGATGTTGGCGGCGGTGCCAATGAGGAGATGGTCGAGAACGGTTTCCGTATCATACTGAGCGACAGCAATGTCAAAGGCGTTCTAATCAATATCTTCGGCGGGATTCTCCGGTGCGATGTCCTGGCCGAGGGGGTCGTCAAGGCAGCCAGGAAGACGGGGATAAATGTGCCGGTTGTGATCCGGCTTCAGGGGACCAATGTCGAAAAAGGCAGGGAAATTCTTGCGGCATCAGGCCTGAATCTTATCACGGCGAAGGACCTGAGCGATGCAGCCGGGAAGATCGCAGAGATCGTCGGAAAGTGAATGACTGTGATGAGGGAAATGGACTGAGACATCATGTCAATATTCGTTAACAAGGAAACAAGGCTGCTTGTCCAGGGGATAACCGGGAGAGAAGGCCAGTTCCACACCCGGCAGTGTATTGAATACGGCACACGGGTTGTGGCCGGCGTGACGCCCGGCAAAGGCGGCCAGACCATGGACGACGTGCCGGTATTCAATTCTGTCCGTGAGGCCGTGCAGGAGACCGGGGCGAACTGCAGCATGATCTTCGTGCCTCCGGCCTTTGCCGCCAATGCGATCAGGGAAGCGATCGACGAGGCTGTTGATCTCATTGTCGCCATCACCGAAGGCATTCCGGTGCTCGACATGATGCGGACCAAGAATTATCTGCAGGGGAAAAGATCGAGGCTGATTGGGCCGAACTGCCCGGGGATCATAACGCCCGGCCAGTGCAAGATCGGTATCATGCCCGGCTTCATCCATAAGCCCGGGGGACCCATCGGTGTTGTGTCGCGCTCCGGCACACTGACCTATGAGGTGGTGCATCAGCTGAGCACGAAGGGGATCGGCCAGACAACCTGTCTCGGCATCGGCGGCGACCCTGTTAACGGAACGAACTTTATCGATTGTCTGAAGGCCTTCGAGGAGGATGCGGAGACAAAGGGTATCGTCCTTGTGGGCGAGATCGGCGGCACTGCAGAGGAAGATGCTGCTGCCTATATCAGGGAAAAGGTTAATAAGCCTGTTGTGGGATTCGTCGCTGGATTGAGCGCTCCCCCGGGCAGACGCATGGGGCATGCCGGGGCTATTGTAAGCGGCAGCAGCGGTACGGCCCAGTCAAAAATTGCCGTCATGAAGGAAGCAGGCATTCATGTATGCGATAATCTCGGCAGATTCGGTGATTTCTGTGCCGGCGTGTTTTGATCAATGAGAAAATCATTATTAACCAATACAGCTAATGAGAAATGACCATACATCTCATGAATGCGGTTAATCGACAGTATGTTATAGCGGCGGACCTCGGTGGCGTATCATTCCTGCCCTGTGTTCCGCACTGTTCCTTGGATCGCGGGGCAACGTTTTTTCAAGGTGTCATTACCGGAATTCATCCGGCGTTTGGTCAATTCAGCATGTTTTGGACAGTGGGGAGAGCAAGTGATCCTTTACGCGGGGTGGTAAATGCCTGAACAGAAAAAAACGCATAGAGTATTGATCGGAAAACCTGGTCTGGACGGCCATGACCGGGGCGCCAAATTCATAGCCCGCGCCCTGCGTGATGCAGGTTTCGAGGTGGTCTATACGGGTATTCGAAGGACGCCTGAAGAGATCGCTGCAGCTGCGATTCAGGAGGATGTTTCCGCAGTGGGATTGTCATTGCTCTCCGGGGCGCATCTGAGCCTCTTCCCTGCAGTGGTTCAGGCCCTTAAGAATGCAGGGGCCGGAGATATTCCGGTACTGGGCGGCGGTATTATCCCTGATGAAGATGTCGCGCTGCTCAAGGATGCCGGAATCATCGAGGTATACACCCCCGGGACCCCTGTGACCCAGATCATTGCTGCTTTTCGCAGTGCCTGTGAAACTCAGGAAGCTGGCAGAACCTGATCAAACGAGCCCGGAGAAAATCCGCAGATGAAGAGCGAAGACATTCTTAAGGGATTGAGAGACCGTGATCCAAGGGGAATCGGCCGGGCCATTTCCCTTGTGGAAGAAAACGATCCTCTGGCAGATGAAATACTCTCATCCCTCGACCATTCGCTTATTGATCAGACAACAATTTTGGGGATAACCGGACCTCCGGGTGCCGGAAAATCCACATTGACCGACCGCATCATAACAAAGTACCGTTCCCAGGGGAGAAGGGTGGGGGTTATCGCCGTAGACCCGTCTTCTCCTATTTCAGGCGGTGCCATTCTCGGTGACAGGGTCCGGATGATGGGGCATGCACTGGATCAGGATGTGGTTGTCCGATCGATGGCTACGAGGGGAAGGCTGGGAGGATTGTGTGCCGCCGCGGGAGCCGCAATGAGGATACTTGCGGCCGGAGGATGCTCCATCATTATCATCGAGACTGTGGGAGTGGGGCAATCTGAAATGGATATCATAAGGATTGCGGACATCACAGCCCTGGTGCTTGCTCCGGGCCTGGGCGATGACATTCAGGCCATGAAGGCGGGACTTCTGGAGGTGGCTGACATCCTGATCGTGAATAAGGCGGACTGTGCAGGAGCGGATACACTTGCCATGGATATGGAGTCCATTGCCCGGGAGAGTGGCAGTAAAGACAAAGATAAGGCAAAAGTCTGCATGACGGTGGCGTCGGAAGGGAAAGGCATAGACGATCTGATTGCAGCAATCGAAGCAGTCGATGCTTCACACCGGGAGAGCGGGGAGCGCAGGACACGCAGGGATAGGGCGTATGACCTTGAAGTACTGGACTGGGCCCTTGAGATGATCAAGCCTTCGATAATCGAGAGGATCAATGCATGGGATCATGACCGGAAAGGAGCCCCCCGCCGGCATGCTGCAAAACTGCTCGAACAGGAATGCTTGAGGATCTCTGAATGATAAACAGGGGTAATCAGCCTTCGGTGAACCGAAGGTGACATTGATGTGAACGGGATAATGGTTATGGGAAAACAACCTGAATATAAAGACTGGGAAGAAAAAGAACTGGCTGCAAGCCTCAAACGCTTTCCCGAGAGGAAGAAGAAATTCACAAATCATGGCGGCGAGGAAATTCCGCGACTTGCCGTGCCGGACCAGATCGGTGACCAGTATCTCGAAAAGATCGGCTTTCCCGGACGGTATCCTTATACCCGGGGGGTGCAGCCCACAATGTACCGCGGACGGCTATGGACCATGCGCCAGTATGCCGGTTTCTCTACCGCGTCGGAATCGAACCGGCGTTACCGGTATCTGCTGGAACAGGGGACAACCGGTCTTTCCATTGCCTTTGATCTGCCGACCCAGATCGGCTACGACTCTGATCATCCTATGGCTGCAGGCGAAGTGGGGAAGGTCGGCGTGGCCATTGATTCACTGGCTGACATGGAAATCCTTTTTGACGGGATTCCGCTGGATAAGGTGTCCACCTCCATGACCATCAACGCACCTGCCGCCATACTCCTTGCCATGTATGCAGCTGTGGGCGAGAAGCAGGGGGTAGCGGTCGGCAAGCTCAAGGGAACGATCCAGAACGATATCCTCAAGGAATACGTGGCCCGCGGAACATATATCTTCCCGCCGTGGCCGAGTCTTCGGTTGATCACCGATATCTTCAAGTGGTGCACGGAACAGACTCCGGAATTCAATACCATTTCGATATCCGGCTATCACATCCGGGAGGCCGGGTCCACCGCGGTCCAGGAAGTGGCCTTCACCCTTGCCAACGGTATAACCTATGTGCAGGCTGCACTCGATGCCGGGCTTGAACTCGATTATTTTGCACCCAGACTATCCTTCTTCTTCAATGCCTCATCTGATCTTCTGGAAGAGGTTTCCAAGTTCCGGGCCGCAAGGAGGCTGTGGGCTCGGATCATGAGAGAGCGTTTCAATGCCGTGAAACCCGAAAGCCGGATGCTGCGCTTCCATACCCAGACTGCCGGCTACACCCTTGCTGCCCAGCAGATCGACAATAATATTGTCAGGGTCGCTCTCCAGGCCCTGTCCGCGGTCCTTGGCGGCACCCAGTCCCTGCATACCAATTCCCGGGATGAGGCACTGTCTCTGCCCACTGAGGATTCCGTGCGCACAGCCCTTCGCACGCAACAGGTGATAGCCCATGAATCAGGGGTGACAAATTCCGTCGACCCCCTTGCAGGGTCGTATTTTATTGAGGAACTCACCGACCGTATCGAGGTACAGGCATCCGAACTCATCGAAAAGATCGAAACAGCAGGTGGTGTGGTGGCTGCAATCGAAGATGGGTTTATCCAGCGCCAGATCGAAAACAGCGCCTATGAATACCAGCAGGAGATCGAAAAAGGCGAGCGTATCATCGTTGGTGTCAACGAGTTCCAGATTGCTGAGCAGACAAAACCTCCTCTGTTGCGCGTTGATCCTGAAGTGGAAAATGCCCAGGTCCGGGGCCTCAAAGCACTGCGAGAGAAGCGTGATAACAAGAAAGTTGCGGAAGCGCTTGCGAATCTGTCCAGGTGCGCCCGAACTTCAGCCAACCTGATGCCCGAGATACTTGCGGCGGTCAAGACGTATGCCACGCTCGGTGAGATCTGCCAGGTCCTGCGGGAGGTATTCGGTGAGTACAGAGGGTGATTCGCTTCGTGATTGAGGTCACAGGTATAATTGAGAAAGACACGTTGGAGCGATTGATACCATGATAGAGAAGATTGATCATCTGGGGATTGCGGTCAGGTCCATTGCGGAGGCCCGTACATTTTATGAAGAGGTGTTGGGGCTTGTCTGTGAAAAGGAAGAGGTTGTGGCCTCGCAAAAGGTGCGGACCGCCTTTTTTACGGTGGGCGAAGTCCATATCGAGCTGCTGGAACCCACCTCTGATGACAGTCCCATTGCTGCCTTTCTGGAAAAAAAAGGTGAGGGCTTCCATCATATTGCATATCGGACTGATGATATCGACGGCCAGCTGGGAGCCGCACGGGAACATGGATGCAGGTTGATCAATGAAGCTCCGATACCGGGCGCCGGCGGCAAGCAGGTGGCATTTCTGCATCCGAAGGGCACATTCGGCGTGCTCACCGAGTTTTGTAAATAGGATCTTATTCGAGGGGGTGTGATTGTGCAGCGGCCAGAACAGGATAATCTGACAAAACTTGAATCCATGAAAGAGGAGGCCTTTCTCGGCGGTGGGGCCAAGAGAATCGAGGCCCAGCACCGCAAAGGGAAACTCACCGCGCGGGAGCGTATCGACCTGCTCCTTGATGAGGGTTCGTTTGAAGAATTCGACCTGCTGATGACCGGCAGGGCCGGCCAGAGTTCCGGCATTGGCGAGTTCCCCGGTGACGGGGTGATCACCGGGCACGGCACCATTGACGGCCGCGAGGTCTTCATCTTCAGTCAGGATTTCACCATCGTGGGCGGGGCGCTCGGGGAGGCCCATGCGCAGAAGATCTGCAAGGTCATGGACCATGCTGTGCGGGTCGGTGCGCCCATCATCGGACTGAACGATTCCGGCGGCGCGCGTATCCAGGAAGGGGTTGAATCACTGGCAGCCTATGGAGAGATTTTCCATCGCAATGTCCAGGCAAGCGGGGTGGTGCCGCAGATATCCTGCGTCATGGGCCCCTGCGCCGGCGGTGCAGTCTACAGCCCGGCCATAACAGATTTTACCTTCATGGTGGAAAATACCTCATATATGTTTGTCACGGGACCCAACGTGGTCAAGACGGTCACACACCAGGACATCACCGCAGAAGAACTGGGCGGGGCCATGGTGCACAGCAAGAAAAGCGGCGTGGCCCATTTCGCTTTTCCCAATGATATTCTCTGCCTGCGTGAGGTGAGGAGGCTGATCAATTATCTGCCTTCAAACAATCGTCAGCAGGCGCCGATTCTTGATCTGCGGGATCCGGCTGAACGCACGGACCCGGCCCTGGATTACCTGGTTCCGGCCAATCCGAACCAGACCTATGACATGAAGATTCTCATCACCAGTATTCTGGACGGCGCGGAATTCCTTGAGATCCATCCCCATTTTGCCAGGAATATCATTGTGGGCTTCGGCCGTCTCGGTGGACAGACCATCGGTCTCATTGCCAATCAGCCTGCGGTGCTTGCTGGGGTCCTTGACGTCCAGTCCTCAGAAAAAGCCGCCCGGTTCGTTCGTTTCTGCGATGCCTTCAACATCCCGCTCGTCTGCCTTGAGGATGTCCCGGGTTTCATGCCCGGGCCGGAGCAGGAGCACGGCGGCATCATCCGTCACGGGGCAAAACTACTCTATGCCTTTTCAGAAGCAACGGTGCCGCGGATAACGGTCATCATCCGAAAGGCTTACGGCGGCGCTTACGATGTCATGAATTCGAAGCACATCGGCTGTGATATGAATTTTGCCTGGCCCGCTGCGGAAATCGCCGTGCTCGGCCCCAAAGGTGCAGCACAGATCATTTACCGCAAGGAGATTGAAGAGGCAGACAATCCTGAGGAGATGCTTGCCCGGAAAACGGAAGAATACCGGATAACATACGCCAATCCCTTCATGGCCGCAAAAAGAGGATTCATTGACGACGTCATTAACCCGCGTGATACGCGTCACCGGCTGATCCGAAGCCTGCAGTTTCTGGAAAACAAACGGACAGTCCGGCCGCAGAGGAAACACGGGAATATTCCCTTGTGAGCGAACGTTGCGATACTTCTGAAGATAGGAGTGATATCACATTTAAGGGGTCACCATGTTTGAAAAAATCCTTATAGCCAACCGGGGTGAGATTGCGATCCGGATAATCCGGACCTGCAGAAAGTTGAATGTAAAGACCGTAGCGGTGTATTCGGATATTGATGCACGTTCGCTCCATGTCCGGGAGGCCGACGAGGCTGTCCATATCGGGCCGTCGCCTTCTCCTTCCTCATATCTTGTGCATGAAAAGATCATCAATGCTGCGCTGGCTAAGGGCTGTCAGGCTGTTCATCCGGGTTATGGGTTTCTTTCGGAGAATGCAGCGTTTGCGGCGGCCGTGGTCAAGGTAGGGTTGGTATTTATCGGGCCCTCATCGCAGGTGATCGCTGAACTGGGAGATAAGATTTCCGCCAAGAATATCGCGATGAAAGCAGGGGTGCCGGTGGTGCTCGGTCACAACCTGCCTATTGTCGACATTGAAGAGATCAGATCGCTTGCTGCCGAGATCGGGTATCCTATTCTGCTCAAACCTGCTGCCGGAGGCGGCGGCAGGGGTATGCGCATGGTTGCCACCCCTTCTGACCTTGAATCCGCCCTCCAGTCGGCGCAGGACGAGACCCGCAAGGCATTTGGTGACGACAGGATCTTTCTTGAACGATTTATCGTCAGCCCCCGCCATATCGAGATCCAGATCATCGCTGACCAGCACGGAAATGTCATCTCTCTCGGAGAACGCGAATGCTCAATCCAGCGGCGCTACCAGAAGGTGATCGAAGAGTCGCCCTCCCTTGCCGTCGATGCAACTCTCAGATCCCGTATGGGCGAAATGGCCTGCGCCCTTGCCCGGGAGGCAGGATATTCCAATGCAGGAACCGTGGAATTCATCATGGATGACCGGAAGAACTTCTTCTTCATGGAGATGAATACGAGGCTTCAGGTGGAGCATCCGGTAACCGAGATGGTCACATCCCTTGATCTCGTCGAACTGCAGCTTAGGGTAGCAGCAGGCGAGCCATTGCCGATCTCCCAGGAGGATGTCTCGATCAAGGGCTGGTCCATAGAAGCCAGGATCTGTGCGGAGGATTCTGCCCGTAATTTTCTGCCGTCTACCGGACTGATTACCCGGTACTCAAATCTCAGGGGCAGAAATATCAGACTTGACAGCGGTGTTGAGGCCGGCAGTTTCATAAGCGTCTATTACGACTCACTTCTCTCCAAGGTAATCAGCTGGGGTGAGACGCGGGAAAAAGCCCGGACTACCCTGATCAATGCCCTGAATCGATATCACGTCGAGGGCGTGACTACGAATCTGGATTTTGCAAACTCCATACTCAACCACCCTGCTTTCATCAAGGGTGAGCTTTCGACCGGGTTCATCGATGAATGCTTTGAGGATGGCGAGGCCAAAATCGACCCGCCGATGGGGCAGCTTGAAGCCATGGTTCTTGCCTCGACCACCGTGTATCATAACCGGAAAAACCTGGTCCGTGAATCGTTAAAACCGATGGCCGCAAAAGTCGGACTGTCTCACAAGTCGGCCCAGCTATACCGTTACGTTGTCAAAGGCAATAAGAATATCTTTGACGTGGAGCTGCAGGGACAACTCTCATCCCCGGACTGGCGTGTCAGGGTAAACGGCACAGAACATGCTGTCGTTGTCCCGGTTTTTGAATTCTACCGGCGAAGGCTGAAACTGTCAATAGACGGCGTGGATCAATACTTCAGGCTTCAGTACCGGCAGAATTTTATATGGTGCGCCCATTGCGGCATCTCCCGCATTCTTGAGATATACACTCCACGAGAGTGGGAACTGGCCCAATACATGCCAAAGGAGAAGAAAGGCGCCAGCGTAAATGTGCTTCTTTCACCCCTTCCCGGCATGGTGGTCAGTATTCTGGTCAATAAAGGCGATCGTGTCTACCGCGGCCAGGACCTCGTGGTCATAGAATCCATGAAAATGGAATGTGGTGTTTCCTCTCCCTGCGACGGGGTCGTGGAAAATGTGGCTGCAACGATCGGCAAAGCGGTAGAAACCGACGAGGTGCTCATCACGTTCACTACCTGAGTTGCGCCGCGCATCCGGATCTCGACTGCAGTTTTTCTGGTCCGCGAAAAGTGGGGATGCCGCGCATGCACGGTATTATATCTTAGCCCGACTAATAGCCCCTTTTTATATTATCTGAGACAATAAGTTATTAATTTTAGTATATTACGTCAGAAGGAACAAATATGAAGAGATCCAAAAAAGATCGAGACATGCTTGAAGAATATGATTTCAGTAAAGGCGTCCGTGGAAAATATTCAAAAAAATATGCGGCAGGAACAAACGTCGTAGTGATCGAACCCGACGTAGCCAAATACTTTCCTGATCATGATTCTGTCAATCAGGCATTACGATCATTAGCTGATATTATCAAAAAAAGAAAAAGTGCGTAACAAAAAGCTCATGACCGACGCGGGCTATAACCGCTGTGGTTCTTACGTCTTTGGAAGGTTTATCGCCCATCACGCCTAAGCTCTTATTTTAGTACCCGCGCGGCTTAGATCGGTCGTTAAGTCGCTCGCTCCGCTCGGGAGGCTCAAGAGTTCAAAGCCGACACCTTCGGCGGCTTAACTGCCTCTTAGTAATGAAGAATTAAAGATAATAGAAAAATCATGTTACATTGCTGGACATCTGCCTTGCCGTTAGTGCAACTGGCTGATTCCTTACCAGCTCCCGCCACCGCCACCGCCAAAACCGCCGCCGGAAGAACCGCCGCCCCCGGAACCACTCCCCCGGGGCGCAGAATAGACGGCCCTAGACATGTCGGACACTGCCGCATGGAATGAACGGTTGAAACCGACGGAATTGAAGGTCCTCAGGCTCGAAGAAGACAGATACCAGTCCAGCTGCTCCTGATAGATGCCTTCGAAGGCCTTTGCCCAGTTGTCCGCAACATCAAGCGCAAGGGCGTAGGGAAAGAACGTCGAGAAGAGGTTCTGGTCCTTCATGCGGGCGAGCTGGTCTTTTTCGGCACGGTTCAGAAATTCCTGAAAGCCAAGGATATGCATATACACGGCTGATCCTGCCCGTGTCTTGGCCGGCATATATTTCGCCAATCCGATTATCGGCAGCCCTGCCAGGACACCAACGATAAAAGGCCTGACATCGCCGAGCCTGTCTCCCAACAGCGTTGAAAGAAGGCCGATCGTTCCAATGGTCAAGATACCACCGGCTACCAGGTAGGTTTTGCGCACATTATCAGGACTGGTCGCAAAGTATTTCTTTTGTACCAGTCCTTCGTACAGCATACTTTTCAGCGAGGGGATGTTCCGGTAGAAGGTGTTTTTCATTTCCGAGACCATCTTGCCCTGCAGGGAGCCGAAGATATCCTGCATGAGCTGCCGCTCAAACAATGAGAGCGATGCATCGGCCTCTTTCAGCTTTCTCAAATAGTAGTCTGTCGAGTCGAAGATCAGTCCTTCTTTTTTCGTCTCTTCGATCCTGATATACCCTCTGACCGCAAGGCCCACGATCGTTGCCGTCATATCCCTCGGATCAAGATCTTCGTCGACCATAGCACCGACCTCAGCGGGCGTAAGCGGTTTGTTGTCGAACTGGGGAGGACTATACATGACCGTGACCGATTCCCGTACCCTGGGATCTCTCCCGATGCGCATCCACAGGCTTATCATAATGACGAATGAAAGGAGCGGCAACATAAAGACCCAGTTCTGGTCAGGGTTCATCATCCAGATGAACTTCCTGATCGATGATGGCGGCGAGACAATCCCCTTGTCCCAACCATATGCAATGGTGAACCCCTCGCCGGGCATGAAGCCCGTCTGCGACAGGAATTCGATAAAATTATCTCCCGGGATATATCTGCATGCCGATTCCCGGGAGCCTTTCCTGCCGGTGTAACACGACGCCCAGTGCTGTTTTGTCTTCCGCCCTTCGAGGGATACCCGGCTGGTCGCCTTCTTTATCAATGCATTCCAGTCATTGCCGGTAACGTTCCAATACAGTTCATCGTGATCGTCAAAGAAGAGAACGGCATTCTGCACACGATAGGTTATCTCATATTTCTGGAGACCGGAGATATATTGTTCGGCATCACCGATACGGACCCTGATAATGTTCCCCGCTCTGCTCACCCGGTACGTTACTTTTCGGTCGCTGCCGTCTGTAACGGAGATGATGTCAATGGGCGTTTGTATGGAACTCCCGTAACTGTCCTGATAACGATAGGGGATATCGCGGTAGATGCCATGCCGCGGCCGGTGGAATTCAACCGCCAGGGTCTCCCTGACGGTAATGGATGAGTCTTCTTTTATGGTTATGGACGATACGAATTCATTGATCGTAAAGTCCTGAGCAGACGCCCCGGACGCGAGACAGAAGTAGAGGCAAAGGCAGAGAGCCGGCAATATCCTGTGAAACTTCAACCTCAACCCTTAGGAAAAGCTTACCTTTACCGGTTTTCTCTCCACTCCCGCTTCTTCAAGCTCGAAAAACTCCGATTTTTCGAAACGGAACTGTCCTGCCACGATGTTGGAAGGGAAGGTCTCGGTCATGATGTTGTAATCCCTGACAACCGCATTGTAATAGCGGCGGGCATATTCGATATTATCCTCAAGTTCCTTGAGCTGCTGCTGAAGCTGCATGAAGTTCTCGTTGGCCCTGAGCTGCGGATACGCTTCAGCCACGGCGAAAAGACTTTTCAGTGTTTCGGTGAACATATTTTCGGCCTTGGCCTTGTCAGCAGGTGATGAGGCCTTCATCGCCGCGGCGCGTGCCAGGGTCACGTTCTCAAAGACGGATTTTTCATGTGTTGCATAGCCTTTTACGGTCTCGACAAGGTTCGGCACGAGATCATACCGCTTCTTCAGCTGCACGTCTATGTCAGACCAGGATGACGTGACCGTCGTTCTGAGGCGGACCAGTCTGTTGTAGATCACGATACCCGCAACGATGATCAATACTGCCAGTGCAATGATCAGAACGAGTACAAAGCCAAGGATTGCAACCATAGTCCCTCCGGAATAATATTTTGTAAAACTATACCAGAAGACAGCACCGGTTATAAACAAAAAAGCATTGAAACGTCATGACCACGCCGCTCGCATCTGATATACTGATGAAAAAGGAGTGTGATGAGAATTGGCCTTTGATCACGACAGCTCTGTGCTAAAGGAATTGAAAAATATCTATCCGGAGAAATTTGCTTCGCTGGAGCGTATCTTCAGCCACATTCACCCGGGAGACCGGATCTTTATCGGGACCGGATGCGGCGAACCCCAGTTCCTTGTCAGGGAACTTACGGCATATAACCAGGCTCATCCGAAGGCATTCGTTGATGCAGAGGTGCTCCAGGTATGGAACCTCGGGGTGAATTCCTATGCCGAGGAACAGTTCAGGGAAAACTTCCGGTTCAATTCCTTCTTTATCGGCACTACGGCACGGGAGGCGGTAAACGAAGGCCTGGCGGATTACACACCGATATTTCTTTCGGCCGTTCCCGAGCTTTTCTATAAAAAACGCGTCCCACTTGACGTTGCCCTGATACAGACGACCGTTCCCGATGTGCATGGCTATGTGAGCCTCGGCATCAGTGTGGACATTGTCAAGGCCGCCGTTGAAAGCGCCTCGATCGTGATCGCACAGGCCAATACCCGCATGCCGAGGGTGCACGGTGATACCTTTATCCATGTCAGCAGCGTTGATTTTGTCGTGCCCCATGATGAGCCGCTCCTGGAGTACGAAGCCAGCATATCCGATGACATCGCCGAGAAGATCGGCAGGTACGTAGCCCGCATCGTGCAGGACGGCGATACGATCCAGGTCGGATACGGAAGCATACCCAATGCGATCCTTGCCCATCTCCGCGGCAAGAAAGATCTCGGGGTACATACGGAACTGCTCTCCGACGGCATTGTGGAACTGATGAAGATGGGCGTTATCAACAATGCGCGCAAAGACCTGAACCGGGACAAGACCGTTGCGGCATTCTGCATGGGAAAACGGGAGACCTATGAGTTCATCCATGACAACCCGAGCATTGAATTCAGGCCGGTGAGCTATACCAACAATCCCCTTACCATAGCGAGGAACCGGAATGCGACGGCCATCAACAGCGCCCTGGAGATCGATCTCAGCGGCCAGGCAACGGCGGAGTCGCTCGGCAAGTATTTTTTCAGCGGGATCGGGGGGCAGGCGGATTTCATGCGGGGCGCCATGCTTTCGCAGGGGGGAAAGACCATCCTTGCCATTCAGTCAACTGCAGAGCACGAGACCGTATCGCGGATCGTGCCGTTCCTGAAGGAAGGGGCCGGAGTCACGCTCACCCGGGGTGATCTGCACTATGTGGTCTCGGAATATGGCATTGCATATCTGCACGGCAAGAACATCAGGGAGCGCGCCATGGACCTCATTGCCATTGCCCATCCCAAGTTCAGGGACTGGCTCATCGAAGAGGCGAAGAAGCTCAATCTCATCTATAAAGACCAGGCGTTCATACCGGGGAAACGGGGCGAGTATCCCGAGGAACTGGAGACGAACAGGACGACACGGGCGGGCGTGAAGATATTTCTGCGCCCGGTCAGGCTGAGTGACGAACCTTTGCTGAAGCATTTTTTTTACGCGCTTTCTTCCGACAGCATGTACCACCGGTTCATAACAACACGTCCGGCCATGCAGCATGAACAGCTTCAGAAATACGTGGTCATCGACTATACCCGGGAAATGGTGATCCTGGCGATCATGGAGGAAGACGGCAACGAATTGATCGCCGGCATGGGACAATATTTTATCGATGAGGAGACACATACGGCGGAGGTGGCCTTTGTAGTGCGCGACGATCACCAGGGAGAAGGGATCGGTGCTGAACTGATCCGGTACCTGACGCTTTTGGCGAAACGAAGCGGCCTGCACGGTTTTGTCGCCGAGGTGCTTATGGACAATAAGCCCATGCTGCAGCTTTTTGAACAGATGGGTTTCATCATCGAACGCCGGGCCGAAGCAGGCATGTATGAACTGAAGATGTCCTTCCGGGAAGGGTGAGAGAATCGGTCGCGAAAATGCCGGGTGCTATGTTTATGGAGCAACCTGTTTCTTGGGAAGAATGACAATGAATGTTGCGCCATGGCCGGGCGAACTCTGCACGAAGATTCTGCCTCGATGATATTCCACGATTCTTTTGCATATGGAGAGGCCGAGTCCCGTACCGTGCGGTTTCCCTGTGCGCCGGTCCGTGATCTGATGGAATTTCTCGAAAATCCGCTCCTGCTCCTCATGCGGGATGCCGGGACCGTTGTCGGCGACTTCGATACGCACATGTGGTCCTTCGTCATGAAGGCGGATCTCTACTTTCGGATTTTCACCCGAGTATTTTATCGCATTGGTGACAAGGTTGATGATCACCTGCATGATGCGGTCCCGGTCGGCGACGATCATGACCGCTTTCCTCGGCAGCTGTTCGGAAACCTGTGCTGAAGTCGACTGCGCGAGCTGACCGGAGGAGCGCAGGGACTCGCGGATAACCTTCACGAGGTCCACTTCTTCGAAGGCCCAGCTGTACGTGCCCGACTCCAGCTTGGTAAAGTCGAGTATCTCGTTGACGAGACGCGTGAGGCGTTCCGTTTCCGTGACCAGGATGTTCAACAGCTCCCGGCGCTTTTCCCGGTCCATATCGATATCGTCACAGAGGATCTCCGAGAAGGCACGGATCGACGTGAGGGGGGTCCGCAATTCATGGCTCACCGTGGAAATGAACTCGTCTTTCAGACGGTCCAGCTCCTTGAGGCGTTCATTCGTCCGCTTCAGTTCCTGCGTTGCTGTTTCCAGCTCCCGTGACTTCTCCTCCAGCCGGTGGCTGTATTCGATCACCTGCGAGGTTTCGTCAAGAACGCGCATGAGCGTGTCAATGCTGACATCCTCGCCTTCCACAACCGTCGAGATCATTACCCGTGCAGATGCCGCGCCGATAGCGCCTGACAGTTCCCTCTCGACGAATTCCACGAAACCTGCATCGGCCTCCTTGATGCTGCTCAGACTGATGCCGTGCCGCCGTTCATAACGCTCGAGCGCACGGTTACAATTCTCCTGGCCGAGAAGTCGGACGAGGAGGCCGGTGAGGTCGCTGACACGGGCCGTCCCTCCCCAAACGGGAGACCCTCGCAGCATGGGGCTCTGCTTGAAGACATCCACGAAAAGTTTTGCCTGGATCTTTTCCTGTACACTTTGCTGGCCGGTCAACGACATGATCACGAGAATCCCGGTATTGGCAAGCAGGCTCCAGACGACCGAATGCGTGATGGGATCGAAAACCTCGATATTGAAAAGGTGATAGGGACGGAGGGCCGGGATGCCGAAAAGGCCCTCGTCGATGAACGATATAGGTATCCAGCCGGCTATCGCAAGCGACGGGAAGATAAGTGTATACATCCATATTGCGAAGCCGATGGAGAGACCCCATGCAGCCCCCCGGCGGCTGGCCCCTTTCCAGAATAGGCCGAGGAGAAAAGGCGGGGCGAACTGCGCAACTGCTGCAAAGGAAATGAGGCCTATGGAGACGAGTGCATAGGCCTCGCCGATGAAGCGAAAGTACAGATAGCCCAGGAGGAGAACCAGTAGAATGCTCAGCCGGCGCGTGTTGAGCAGGAGGCTGCTCAGATTCTCGTGCTGCAGTGCCTTGATGCGCAGAAGAACGGGAACGACGAGATCGTTCGATACCATCGTGGAGAGGGCAATCGTTTCCACGATCACCATGCCGGTAGCGGCCGACAGCCCGCCGATGTATACGAACAGGGCGAGGAACTTCTCCCCGTACGTCAGCGGCAGGGTGAGCACGAAGATATCCGCATCGACGCTGCTCCCAAAAAAGGTGATTTTCCCTGCGAGGGCGATGGGAACCACGAAGAGGTTTATGGCGAACAGGTAGAGAGGGAAAAGCCATGAGGCTTTTTTGACGTGCTCCTCATTGACGTTTTCCACAACGAGCACCTGAAATTGCCTCGGCAGAAACATGACGGCAAACACGGAGATCAGGGTCAGGACGAACCAGGATGAATAACTCTCGAGAGAGGTCTTCATGTGCGTCAGCATGGACATGGGCGCCGAGTCGGCCGCGAGAGAGAAGATGTCGCCCGGCTTCTCAAACAGGACGAACACAACATAAAAACCGACGGCGAGGAATGCCAAAAGTTTCACCAGGGACTCGAAGGCTATGGCAGCGACCATCCCTTCGTGACGCTCTGTTGCATCAATGTGACGAGTACCGAAGAGGATGGAAAAAAGTGCCATGATGATGGCCACGTAGAGTGCCGTGTCGCTCCAGATAGTAATCTCGACGGATTTTGGAACCCGTTCCAGGGCGGGATACAGGTGGAGAACGTTGAACGTGCTGGATACTGCCTTCAGCTGCAGCGATATGTAGGGGATGATGCCGGCAATGGCGATAACGGTTACCAGTCCGCCGATAAATGCGCTTTTGCCAAAGCGGGATGCGAGAAAGTCAGCAATGCTGGTGATCCGAAACGTCTTGCTGATGCGGATGATCTTACGGAGCAGAAACCACCAGACCGCCGCGATCAGGGTCGGCCCGAGATAGATCGGGAGAAAGCCGACACCGGAAACGGCGGCGCGCCCTACGCTGCCATAAAACGTCCACGTCGTGCAGTACACGGCGATCGAAAGGGCATAGATGTAAGGATTGCTGATGATGGAATTGCCGGCGTCAGCACGCTTGTCTCCCAGGTACGCAATGCCGAAAAGGATGCCAAGGTACCCGAACGACGTAACAAGAATCACCCATTCAGAGAGCATCCGGCACCGCTTTCAACGATCTCTTCTTCTGCACGGGAATGAAAGAACAGGCCAGCATGCAGCGCCACGAAAGGAACAGACGGCCCGCGGAAAACGACATAAGACCACAACATATGCTGCCGGTACCCGCGCAGCACAGAGATGCGCTACGCGAGCCGCGTATGCTTTCCGGACCTTGCACAACCGGTACATTCACGATTTCCGCAATCGCGCGCTGCGACCTGTTCCGCTGAAAGGCTGACGTGTTCAACTGCGTTCTAAAATGACCGCAACCAGGGCGATGAACAAAGCCCATGCAGTGACAAAGTACATGTAGAGCGCCGGAAGACCGAACCACAGAGCATCCCGGTGAAAGATCGCGAGCAGGGGGAAATTCAGCAGGAGAATACCGCCGATCAGCAGCGCTGTCAACCGTTCTATTTTTTTTCTGAATTCCGGCATAAGGAAACCCTATCCTTCCGATCAGATGCCACGGTTCGCTTTCAGCGCAGTTCGGGATGCTTCATACGCCTGCCCGAGGGTAACGATGCCCCGCTCTTCCATGTGAGGCAGGAGCCGTGAGAAGATCTGTGCAGTGATGAAGGCATCTCCTAAAGCGGTATGTCGCCTGTCAAGGTCGATGCCGAGCCTCCGGGCGATCGCGTCGAGCGAATGCTCGGGTGTGTGTGAATGAACAACCATCGACAGAAGCAAAATGTCGAGAACAGGATTTCGGAGACGAACGGCGCTCTCCGCCTCCCGGGAGCGTATGAAACTCATGTCGAAGGCGGTGTCGTAGCCCACGAGTACGGCATCACCGGCAAAAGCCTGAAACGCCCTGAGCACCTGGTCAGTCGAAGGCTGGCCGCTGACCATTTCATTGGTAATGCCGTGAACCCGAGTCGCGCTTCCCGGGATCAGGCGCCCGGGGTTGACGAGGCTGTGAAAGACATCTCCTATGAAGATGCGGTTCGCCGTCATTACCACACCGGCGATCGCTACGATCCGGTCTCCTTCTGCAGGTAGGAGCCCCGTCGTCTCTGTGTCAAAGGCGACGAAGGTAGCAGCAGAAAGCGGCTGCGTCGCTGCCGCACCGAGGGGCGGTGGCTCCAGAAAAGTCTCCGGCGACGTGTATACGGGACGGGAAG
Organism: Nitrospirota bacterium; assembly: GCA_003252075.1. Classification (GTDB taxonomy): domain Bacteria; phylum Nitrospirota; class Thermodesulfovibrionia; order Thermodesulfovibrionales; family UBA6898; genus UBA6898. The sequence goes on along the minus strand of QKDO01000065.1, from coordinate 6,901 downwards.
GATAGGGGACGGGCGCAGATGATTTCTGCTGCGAAAACGGCACCGGAAGCACGAGCGTTGCGTAACCGTCCCTTTGATGCCGTTTGCTCCACATCTCGCTGTCATGCTGTCGGAGGACATCGGCGACACTCAGCGACGAAGGATAGGGTACGAGCTGGGAGCCACCCCACCCCGACAACTGCGGCTCCGGTACGGGGATTCCTTTCCACAAAAACGCAAAGTAGGTTCTCTTGTCGCCCAGCAAGGTCTCAACCTCAAGTTCTGATACCCCTGCGTGTTCGGCGATTCTGCGCGCCACAAACTCAATCAGGAGGATCATTGCATTGTCGTCAACGTTGACCCAGAGCGGGTGGCCGGTGAAGGTCAGGGTGATATGCGCTTCCTGCAGATGACGGGCTGCGCACTGCAGAAGGTCTGTCGACAGAATGTCCTCACGCGCCCAGAGGGATATACGCATGGATTCTGCTTCCTTTGCCGTGTCCCGAAAACAGTTCGAGAGCCGCTCTGTTTCGCTCAGGATAATACCCTCCAGTTCAGTGCGTACCTGCGGGTCGACATCTTTGTATGCAGCAAGTCCTTCGGCTGACGCCCTGAGGTTTGCAAGGGGTGAACGCATCGATTCGATGAGAGAGACAAGGCTGATCTGCTTTCGCAGGAGCGTGGTCTGGGTTTCCGTCATGTCCTCAAATGACATGACAAAATACCACAACGGGTCCTTACCGGGAGGCAGCAGGTGCAGACAGCAGGAGAGTTGAATACTCCCGTCCAATGCCGAACAGCGAAACCTGAGGCGGTCAATCTTCTCTTCCGATTCGCTTCTCGTCAGCTCCTGACGAAGGAGTTCGATGGCGTTCTCGATCGGCTGGCGAGCACAGATCGCATACAGCGAGCCGTTGATTCTCAAGGCATCGCTGTCGTGTACTATCCGCCGGGCAGCAGCATTGAAACGGAGAATTCTCCCCATCTCATCGCATACCACAATTCCTTCCTTGAGATCCTTTAGGAGCGAATCAAGACGGACCTCGTGCTCCTCCGTTTTTTGAGAGCCTGCCGATGCCGCGCCGATCGTCGCGCGCCGAGCCTCAAGGAACGCATTGCCGAGAGCATTGCATGCATCGGTTATATCTTCGAGCAAGGGAGCAGATTCTATATCAATCTTGCCGCTTGGATTGACCTTTGTTACGGCTTTCGCGTCTTCCGCAAGGCGATTCAGGGGCCTGAAGATAGTCAGGTAGATAACGAAGAAAACTGCTGTCTGCAGTCCGGCGATCAGGGCGATCCAGATCCCGAAAGGCTGCCTAAGCCGGATAAACTGTCCGCCGTCTGCTGACGTACCGTCAGCGTAAGAAACGGCAAAGGCAGTGACGAGGCATTGCGCCAGGACGATCACCGCGAGTAGCACCAGCAAAAGCGCCGCTCTCTTCCTCATTCAGTCTCCCCCTGAGCGCAGAGAATTGAGGCAATAACTACGGATATCAGTGCTCGAGAGCCGACTTGATCAACTGGACAACCTCTCTGGTGGAGAACGGCTTTGTCACGTAATGATCAGCCCCCAGCGCCATGCCCTTCTCGCGCTCAATATCACGACCTTTTGCCGTGAGGATGACGATAATCATGTTTTTCCATGCAGGATTGGATCTGATTTTCTGGCAGAGCTCGAAGCCGTCCATGCGCGGCATCATCAAATCGAGTAAAATCAGGTCGGGGGCAGCATCTTCAATGGAGCTCAGTGCCTCGATGCCATCGCTCGCCGAGCGGACTTCGAAGCCTTCCCGCTGCATCAAGAGTTCCAAGGCCCGAACTATCTGCGGCTCGTCATCGATGATGAGGATCTTGTTTCGCTCCACCCGCGAGTACCCCCTTTTTGAGAAAATCATAGCAGAATGGATAGTGATTGTCACGAGATTTATGAGATTTTAGAGAACAGGGCTGGCGGAAAATTACTTGCTCGCCGTCTGCTGCTGGCAGGGGGCAAACCATGCCGCTTTCCCCCTGAGCGAAGCGAAGGGGGAATGACATCCATTGAACATTTGATTGCTTTTTCCGACCAAGAAATATGCTATCTTGCCCACGCATACGGTTTTTCGTGGAATTACATGGCCAGGGGGAAACTGAGATCCCGTCGAAAATGCACTCTGCGGGGCTAAACGGCCCTGATCCGCTTCAACGCAACGAAGAAATTCTCCACAAGAAGCGGGTTAAATTCCCTTCCCACTCCTTCTTTCATCAACCCTATTATCATGGCGATGTCCATGGCCTTACGGTACGGTCTTTCGGTTCTCAGAGCGTCGAAAAAGTCAGCTATGGCAACCATCTGGCTCACGATATGCTGCTTCTTGCCTTTCCTTTTCATGCCAGGATATCCATGGCCGTCAAATTTCATGTGATGTTCGAATGCTGCAATCATGGCGAGTTTTGGAACATCGGGAAGCGCGGAGAGGTACTTTGCGCCCGCCACGGGATGCTGTTTCATCTGATTCCATTCCTCGTCGGTAAGTTTTCCCGGCTTCTCAAGTACTTCCTTAGGGACGAACATCTTCCCCACATCGTGCATAAGCGCGGCAATGCCTACATCATGAAGGTTCTCTCCCTTCATACCAAGTGCCTCAGCCTGAAATAAGGTAATGACCGATACATTTGTGGCGTGAACGTAGGTATACTCACTGTAGGATTTCACCGGGCTTATAACCCGAAGGACGTTTATCTCCCTTTTCAGGGTCGCAATAAATGCTATCACCGCGTCCTCAAGACTCACCATTTCGAGTCTCCTGAACTTGTTCATGTCGTGGAAGAGGGATTTTACCTTGCCGACATTCTCTCTGACCAGTGCATCTACATCGTCTCCATCAGCCCCAAACTTCACCTCAATCATCCCTACCGAAATATGGGGGCTAGAAATGACCTTTTCTGTTGAAGCAATAGCCACGACGAACTTCTTTAGTTCGTCGGCAGTCACTCCTTTCACCATCATGATCTTTTCGATACCCTTCCTTCTCATTTTTTTCGCAAAGCTGTGCAGGTGAGGGCCTGCGTCGGTAAGAGGGACCTCATTGAAGACCAGACTGTCCCCTAGGAGGGTAATCGCCAAGGAGTCATTTACAAAGAGGCCTCCTATTTCATCATAAACCTTTACAGAAAACTCTCTGACTAAGGGATGCTCCTCTGAATATAAGGCACAGTTGGAAAGAGCGGTCATTAAAAGCGATATAAATTCGTTTGCCTTGTTCTGGGACATGTTAATCCGTTTCCCTGTTCAGCATTTCTTCGCTCATCTTCCTGATTTCATTGTTTTCAGACCTCAGGCCACTCTCAAGGAGGGGTTGAATCGACTCAGGGGGATAGTTCCGGAGGCTCCGTACTATCTCACGTCTCAGTCCTTCCACTGCGTTCCTGAAGAGCAGACTTTTCGCACTATAAAGCCTCTCAAGGCCAACCACTGCCCTTGGGTCTCCTATTTCCCCCAATGCTCTTATGATTAATGCCTTCTGCTCCAATTCAATTCCCACGAAATCCCTCTTTTCAAGGAGTTTAAGGAGGTAAGGCACAGCCTCCTTGATCCTTGCAGTTCCGGCAAGCTTGACCGCCTGATCCCTCATTTCCGGATCACGCGATTCAAGGTATACCCTAAGAAAGGAAAAAGCGCCGGGTGCCCGAAAATGGAGAAGGGTTTTCAATGCCTCCATGCTCACCCTCCTGTCAGCATGTTTTACCAAAGGCCTTATTATGTGCACGTAATTCACTCCGCCACATTCCCTGAGGAGATAGACTGCGTTGCGTACCACATACCAGCGCTTATCATGTATTCTCTTTGCAGCATGGGGGAGAACGGTGCCCTTGAGCCCGGCAAGCAGAGAGAGCAGAAAACTTCGGGTGAAGGTATCGGATTCGTCTGCAAGGGCATCGAGGAGCGGTTCGGTGAGATGCCGTTGCAGTGCTTCCGCGAGTCTTATGACCCCTTCTCTATTCAGCCTTCCCCAGATCCTGAAAGAGTCAATCATTTTTGCCACGGTCTCCTCTGAAGAGAAGAAGGACTCTACCAGCCCTGATGCATCAGCACCGAATTTGCCATCAAGGGCCTGAGAATAAAGGGTGTTGTAGACATGGGATATTTCCACGAACCTTCCGGTCTCCAGGAATTCGTTTGCCATATCAAAAAGTCTCGGAAGGAGCGTGAGGAAATCGTCCCTGCTCGTAGTGTCGAGATCGACGAGTTCCAGCATAAGCTCTGAGGCCACACTGTCCACTATCTTCTCTGTACATTCTCTTTCTGCCTCTTCAAGCATAGGGGTGTCCTGCACGGTAATCCCTCGCAGCATCCGCTCAAGTACGGCCTGGTAGCCCTCGGCAACAAAGCTCTTGAACTGATCGTCACTGAAGAGCCGTACGATGTTTTCATCAAGCTCCACGTCATCCACAAGGGCCTGTTCCCCCTTCAGCATGTCGAAAAACCCCCTCTCCCTTTTTGCCGCGGTGAGCTTATCAACGATATTTCTCAGGCTTTCTGGGATCATTGAAGTATGTTCGCTGAAGAGCTTTGCAACCCTCTCGATCTCTTCCTGCGTGAGATCGTTGATCAACTGTTCAGCTTCGTGCACATCCACAGGAGCGGATTTGAACGTCCTCTTGAGGAACTGCTGTTTGAGCTCTACATCGAGACTCTGCACCATTGAGATGAATTTGGAGAATGCCTCACTTCTGATACCGGAGTCGTCCCTCCGTTTTAGGTATGTCGTGATCACCCTGTCATAGCTCACCTCGGAGGCATCCTCATCCATCTCCCTATTCATAAAGTCAGCAATGGCCTCGGGAGGAATTCCGAGAATTACCCCCTCTGCGTCTGAATCCGCGAGCTTTCCCTCCAGTAAGCCATAGATGTAATCCTCCCATATCTTTGCATCAGAAGCCCTCTCCCTGAAGCTCCCTTCAATAAAGCCGAACTTGGAGATATCCAGAGGGGAGAGCTTTATGTGTATGAGGCCCTTTTTCTCGGCAAGTTCAATAAAGGCCCTGCCCACAGGAACATCTTTTGCAGTGATAAGCTGATGGAAGCCGAGCAACTCGTCCATGGTAGCACCTGAGTAAAAGGTGATGGCAGCTATTCCCTTTGCATGCATGCTCAGGGCAAATTCCCTGAAGACAGGATTTTTCCTTTCCAGGATGTATTCGTCGACCACCAGTGCGTCTTTTGCAATTCCAATGGTGATGCTACTCCTGAGTTCGAACAACTTCTGGAGGAAGTGAAAGGCCTTCTCCAGTGATTCCTTCGTTGAGGGATGCTCTCGGGGATAGAGGCCAACGCTCCGTCTCGATATGTTGAGCTCAATGACTGCATCGGTGAGAAGCTTCGCATCGATGGGCAGCTTTTCCCTTGTTTTCTCTTCCTTTTTCTTGTCTTGTTCTATATCCATAACGGCGCAAAAGTCTTAACATGCCTTATCTTTCTACTACTATACATATTTTTAGGAAGCAATATTATCATATTCTCTACAGTAATTTTTTTTTCGTGAAGCGGCCGGGAAAAGAGTCAGAGCCGTTGACTGCAACAGAAAAGTGAGTCCGGTCTGTCTGATCCGTCTCATGTTCACATTTCGCTATGAAATATTCGCGGGGGCAGATGAGAGGATTAAGGGTTATAATCAAAATCTCCTCCACCTGTCTCGAAGCCGATTTTCAAAAAGGAGTCACCGGACTTCTGGCGACCTGCCGAACAGTCTGCACATACAACCTTTACCACTTGCAGCTTGATCGTTCTCGTCGTTCCTGCTGAAAATCAACATTTTTTATGCATACCTGGCAGGGGAAATCGCCGGTGCACTTGAGAGATAATGGTTCTTCCTGTAGACCTGCGTAGCAAGCATAACCAACTTGTGCAGATTTCTTTTGAAGGCGATACGGAAGGCAACCTTCCTACATTATACGAATCAGTCCTGCCCCGGTTCGTGGATTTCAGGGCTATGTATCTTCTTTTGTAATCGTTTTTTGTGCTATATTCTGATCATACATGCGATAAACCTGAACTTTGTATAATAATCATTCGCGAAGGATGAAGGAGGCACCGTTGCAAGCTCGTGCACCGCTTATGATTGAGCACAGACTGATAGAGCGGATGCTCTCTATTATCAATCGCGAGCTGAAGCTGGTCGAGCTGACGAAAGCGATCGATCCACTCTTCGTTGACCTGGCGGTAGATTTCATCAGGACATATGCAGACCGTACGCACCACGGCAAGGAGGAAGATATTCTATTCAGAAAGTTGGAAAGGAGAAATCTCTCGAATGCTGATCGGCAAGTAATGAATGAGCTCATCGAAGAGCATGCACTCGGAAGAAAAACAACAAAGGCTCTTGTCAATGCGAATGTGCAGTATCGAAATGGAAACGATTCAGCCCTCTCATCGGTTACGGCACAGTTGCGTTCACTTGTAGAATTCTACCCTAGGCACATCGAAAAAGAGGACAAAGTCTTCTTCCCAGCTTCTCGATCATACATGACCGAAGAGGAAGACCAAATAATGCTGGCTGAGTTCATGGAATTTGATCGAAAGATGATTCACGAGAAATATCATGCTCTTGTCCAGAGTCTGGAACATGAATAACGAGCTCGAAGTGGGCGTTGCAGCTGACGTGCGGCACGCTCATATTGGCAAAAGTGCTATGCAGCTTTCGGAGCGAGTGACAGAAGACGGGAGACTGGACCAGGAAGAGCAATAGCCCTTCCTGTAATCGAGACCATTGCATTTTTGTCATAGGTGAGGTGTTCTGGCGGAGACACAAGGTGAAGCCGATCGTACGAAAACTTTGGGTTCGGATGAAGAGTAGCTGGTCCGGACAGCAATCACTCCGCAGAAAAATATTAAGACAGGAGAAAAGGCCGCTTCTCTTTCGGACTTTGCAGATAGCCG
>QKDO01000090.1 GCA_003252075.1 Nitrospirota bacterium | reverse complement strand
CACCAGGTTGACAAACTCATCAACCTGCCTGTGGTGAAACATCACTCGCTGAGCAAGTGTACGATGGCAATGAAAAACCTCTATGGTTCCCTGGGGGGACAACGGAATCGTCTTCACCAGGACATCAACACCGCAATCGCAGACCTTTCGTCGGCGATCAGACCGACATTCACCCTTATGGATGCTACGCGGGTCCTCAGGAGAAACGGCCCCACCGGAGGTAATCTGTCGGATGTGACCATTGAAGATACGGTGGTTGCCGGAGTCGATATCGTTGCAGTCGAGTCATATGGTCTCAGGTTCCTTGATCTGAAGGTTGAAGACATCCCCTTCATACAGATAAGCGAAAAGAGGGGCATCGGAATCTCAGACTGGCGTTCACTTAATGTTGCCGAACTGAACGTATGATCGGGAAATTCCTTACGCTCAGGAACATCAGAAGGATTTATGCTGTTTTCTTTCTGCTCCTCTTTGTTCTGTTTCTCTGGATCACCAACTTCCGACAAATAAAAGGCTATGATACCCGGCTCTTTCTGGAGATCGATCCCCTTGCCGCAGCCGCCTCCTTTCTGACGAGCTGGACAGTATACAAGGGTCTTATCCTTTCGCTCGTTATCATTGTCGGAACACTCCTCTTTGGCCGGTTTTTCTGTTCATGGATCTGTCCGATGGGAATTGTCAACCAGATCGCCGGCACGGTCTTCAATAAATTACGGGCAGTCGATGCGATCCAGCTCAATGGGTATCGAACCTTTTACCGTCTCAAATATTACCTGCTCGCGGCCGTTGTTGTCCTGGCTGCACTCGGGTCCCTTCAGACGGGCCTGTTGGATCCTATTTCGTTCATTACGAGGTCTTTCACCATCTCGGTTTTTCCCGCACTCAATCACCTCCTGGGGGGAATCTATCTCAAACAGCCCCTCTTTCACGGTGGCACGCTCCTCGGGCTGATTTTCCTCGCGGTAATCTTCGCGAACAGGTTCCTTCCCCGTTTCTGGTGTCGTGCGCTCTGCCCCTTGGGGGCCCTCCTTGGAATCCTTTCTTACCGTCCGCTGATGAGAATATGGCGGGATGTGGACCGATGCACTGACTGCAAAAAATGTCTTGGTAACTGCCACGGGGGCTGTGACCCCCATGCTGCACTCCGGGTTACCGAATGTCACCTTTGCATGAACTGCATCGGGGACTGTCCGGAAGACGCAATCCATTACGGACTTCCCGAAGCCGCCAGCGCTGAACACCTGCCCCTCGACATCAGTCGTCGCAGACTGATAGAGTGCGCCCTCGTTGGGGCCGTCAGTTTCCCGGTAATGAAGAGCACCATAACCTCTCAGACTTCTCCCCGTTATAACATCATCAGGCCACCCGGTGCCATTGCTGAAGGCGATTTTCTCCGCCGCTGCCTGAAATGCGGTGAGTGCATGAAGGCATGCCCCACCAATGCCATTCAGCCGGCATTGCTCGAGGCCGGGTTTGAGGGCATATGGACACCGATCCTCATAAACGCTATCGGATATTGCGAGTACAACTGCGTGCTCTGCGGCCATGTATGCCCCACCGGAGCGATTACTCCTCTGTCCATCGAGAAAAAACTGGGGAAACCAACAAAGCAGCAGCCGGTCAAGATCGGCACGGCCTTTTACGACAGGGGAAGATGCCTGCCATGGGCAATGCATACCGAATGTATCGTTTGCGAAGAAGTCTGTCCGACCTCTCCCAAGGCGATCTGGTTTGAAACCGTTGATATACAGATGCGCGACGGCAGCACCAAGAGGCTAAAACGTCCCTATGTCGACGCAAAACTTTGCGTTGGATGCGGGATCTGTGAAAACAAATGCCCTATCCGCGACCGCGCTGCTGTCCGTATTACCTCAATAGGAGAAACACGTTCAAAGAAGAACCAGATGATCCTCAAATTCTGACAATCAGTGCATTTTGCGTGCCCGTGAACGAGGTTGGCACGGGCGCTTGCGAATAACTCCCAAGAGGGTGCACGGCTGTCCAGGTCCCGGTTCGGAATGCCACCCGTGAGATGTCCTTCGATGTCCTGCAAGACTTCAGACTCCGCGCTGCCGATATAGCGCAGGATGTTCAGATTAAAATCACTCTGCCAATAGCAGCATGGGGTAATGGGTATTTATGCCGTTCTGATTGTTGCAGGCATCGACTATTTAATGCATATCCTGTATGCGGGGCTCCATTCACCGTGATAATTGAGCCAGCCCTGTGGAACTTTGCGTTTGCAAGCGCACGCTGCAAAACTTTTTTGTCATCCCACAAAAGGCCTGAATATCAGGAAAACAGGTTCAAACGGTATGAAAGAGAAGGCGGATCGCAATGCATGGAAAAGATGATTATCCATTGATCACACATGAAATCTCGTCTTCTTATTCGAAGCACGCGAATATCCGATCTTCGATGAGAGCGGAGACGGCGTGGTGCAAATATTTGACTGCATGCCCTTCCTGAAGTCAGAAAAGGAAGTAGGCATCACAAAGAAATCAGGATTGCACGGACTTCGCGAGACTTCAGCTCGTCATTAAGGATTACTCGTATGAATATTGATGTGCTGAACCAATATCCGATGCACCACGCTTCATCAATGTGAGCTCTCGTGGTGCCCGCGGGACGATGGCTACCCCCATCGTGAATATATCTTTCGAGTGGACAAAAGGAACCCTCACAGGGTTAAGTGGTTCAGCTGAAGGGAAGATCTCAAGGAAATATGGAGGAATAGATTCCCCCTCAGACGAAGCGTTCCATACTATAATCCCCCCCTTCATTCTGACTGCGGAAAGACTATCTGGTTCTAGGGTGCTACGCTCACCGTCTACAAGAACAGATTGACGCATGCGCAGGCTATGCATCATGTTTGCAATAAGGTGGTGTCTGTTGCTGATGATAACCCGATCCCGGTTATCATTTAACTGAAGGTCGGCAAGTCTACGCGTCAGCTCCGCCGACACGGCCTGGAATGGAATATGGATGCGCTCCTTCTTCCCCGTGACATCCGGGAAGAACCCAACAAGGACTCTGACAAGGAGAATCAATACGGCTATGACCATGCAGCAATACCCAAAAAGATTCATGAGTTTTCGGTTTTTTTTCAAATCAATAAGAGAGAAAAGTGCAAGAGGGATCGAAAACATCACAGGCGCAAGCCACCGAGCCCTGAACTGGCCGAGCCGGAATAACAAGATAGTTGCCAAGGGGATAAGGGTCCCCAGGACCGCAAGAGAGCGAAAGAAGAGCACGCTCGGGAAAGCTTTGCCGGTCAGTAAGGGTTTGTGCCTGCGAAAAAACAACAGGAAGACTGCCACAAAGATCAATATCTCCATGAATGCCTTAAATAATACATCAGCCACTTTTACGGGAGAACCAAGATCCAGAGCCCCCTGATGCGTTATATCAACAATTCTCCCCAGAAAGGGGGAAACATCCGCGTCGGGCAGTATAAAAAGCGCAACCAAAGAAAGCAAAGAAAGAATGATGAATAGCAGCATCTTGCTTTTGCTCATTGGCTTCCACCTCTCTTTAACTATTGCATCTGAGAGAACCAGTGACACCAAAAAAAAGACAAAAACATACTTCGAAAGCATCCCCAGGCAAAGCGCAATCAGGAGAGCAAAAGAAATTTTCGCGTCTTTTGAAGACAGTGTTTTGACATATAAAAGTGCTGCTATGACTGCGAAGGCAGAAGCCAGAATACTATGGCTGAGATCACGGACGAACTCGTATGCATAGGTAGGAAAAAGCATCAATGAGGCGGTGACTACCTGTGATTCTCTGGCGTTCCAATATGTCCGGGCAAGCCCATAAAAACAAATATAAAAGATCAAAAGAATGACGTATTTCACGATAATAATGGTTAGAAAGGTCTGACCGCTGAGAAGAGATATACCCTTCACAATTATGCTGTAGAGAAGTGGCTGCGGACTGACATACGGAGCCGTGACCTGGAGAAACTGCTCCGCTTCATCGAGTTCCATTGAAGGGGAGACAAGCACGCGCAGTGCGAAATGAGACAGACAGTATATCCCTATAATTGCAACAGCAACCAGATCATGCATTCGGTTGCTCTCATGCGAAATCTCTTTCTTCATCATCCTCTTTAACAGGGGATCTGCCAAATCGCCGTCGACTGCACGCCTCCCGGTTGATCTAAAGAATGCAAAATCGACGGTCCGAAACAGTACATTCCCTTAGGGAATGCATCAGCGTGTACGCAGAAATTAGGAAATACCCTCATAGGTTTCCTCGCCTGCTTAACCGCAGCCCAACTATAGAGAGCTCGTCCATGACGACATTCATTCGCTATCCTCCATAAGAATTCCGCCGAGGCGAATTGGTGAAAGCCATCTCAAATGCAAGCGCCTGTCATTATGGTATTCACCGCGCATATTCTGCGATGCTGCAGGGTCGATCCGGGTTTGCCCCATAACCCCCATGTTCCACAAAGATTCATAAGCGGGGATGCAGCAAACTCCACTTCCTTGACCCTGTTTCTTCCCGCGGCAGATCAGCAGATTACGGAAGAAACATCTCTCGGCAGCTCTCGGAGCTGGCAATCTCCCAGCTTCAGATAAATCTCGGCATACGCTCCGTCAGAAGACTTAACTGGCGGAGAGGGTGAGATTCGAACTCACGGTAGAGTCGCCCCTACAACGATTTTCAAGACCGTCGCCTTCAACCGCTCGGCCACCTCTCCGGGAAAATTATTATAACAGAAACATTTTTTTTATATGATGGTTTAATTTGACGGAAAAAGTTAAAATTTGTTAATTTGACTTTTAGTGCCGGATTCATTAAATTCTTTAAAACATTTAGGGGTATACATGAACAATTCCGTGATACAGCTGATTCTTAATGCAGGATATGTCGTCAAGGTTGTTCTGATCATCCTCATGACCTTCTCGGTCATCTCATGGGCCATCATCTTTTTCAAACAGAAATATTTCACCAAGGCGAACAGGGAATCAGAGCAGTTCCAGCGCGCATACCGTACCAACAGGGACCCCAAGTCCCTCTTTCAGGCAACGAGAAGCCTGTCGCTCAGCCCTATTGCAAATGTATTCAAAGCAGTCTATGTTGATGATGCAAAACGCGACAAGAACGAGGTGAAGCGCATTCTGAGGAGATATGAGGCCCTTGAATCCGTCAAGCTGGAAAGATATCTGAATTTTCTGGCGACAACGGGTTCGACTGCACCGTTTATCGGCCTGTTTGGCACGGTCTGGGGCATCATGAACGCTTTCCACGGCATCGGCGCCGCAGGTTCTGCATCGCTTGCGGTTGTAGCCCCGGGCATTGCTGAGGCCCTTATTGCCACGGCTGTCGGACTTGCTGCCGCGATACCCGCGGTCATTGCATATAACTATTATCTCAGCATGTCCCGGAAGATGATCATCGAAATGGAGGACTTCTCTGAAGACCTCCTTGAACTTTTCACCAAGACGACTGAATGAAGACAACGAGAAACAGGGCCGTTCTTTCGGAGATCAACGTGACGCCGTTCGTTGACGTCATGCTGGTGCTGCTTGTTATCTTCATGGTCACTGCCCCTCTTTTGCAGCAGGGGGTGGATGTGAACCTTCCGAAGGCTAAAGGCAAGGACCTTCCTCCAGACGAAAGGATCTCCCTGGTAATAAAACGGAACAGGACCATATATATGAACGACACCCCGATCAGCATGCAGGAGATGAGACGGAAGCTCGAGGCGATCAGCAGACTGAATCCGAATGTTTTTCTCAAGGCGGACAAGGACGTTCCGTACGGCCTGGTGGTCGAGGTCATGGGTGAGATCAAGGAGGCAGGCATAGAGAAACTTGGGATGGTCACGGAACCCAAGCTCGACCTGAAATGAGAGGGCCAAGCATTCAGAAGACAACCGCCCTTTCCGCAGCCCTGCATCTGACCTTTTTCATTGTTGCCGCAGTGATCCTGAAGCAATCAAATTCGATCATCATACCTTCACCGTATGTTGTCAGTCTCGTCAGCCCTGCAGGTCCTTCAAAGGAGCTTGCAACAGACAGTGCAGCTCCCAGGGTTACGACGGAAGCCAAAGTTGCTGAGCCGGCAAGGCAGCGGGAGGAGACAGGAACCAGAGCGGTCGAACCGAAAAAACAGCAGGATTCCCCGGCAAAAGATACGAAGGCTGATCAGAAGCAAATCGAAGATCGCCTCGCTGAGCTGAAGGCAAAAAAGAAAGTTAAAGACATTGTCGGACTGAGGACGAAGATGCTTTCGATACGGGGCAGCGAGGGGAAAACACTGCATGCAGATGCTGCGCAGAATACGGGAGGCCCGTCATCGCAGGGCACCCTGTTCGACAGCTACTATGCAAAAATAACGCAGCAGATCTGGCAGGAATGGGTATATCCGGACACCGGAGACAAGAACCTCGCGGCGGTCATCGCCGTGAAAATATCAAAAGACGGTTCCGTGACCATACGGGGAATAGAAAAAGGATCAGGGAATGCACTTTTTGACCGATCAGCCCTGCGTGCCATTTCCAAGGCATCTCCTGTTTCCCCGCCGCCATACGAAATGGAGATCGGCATGAGGTTCTATCCATGAGGACAACCCGCCGCAGCCACCGGGTCGAGAGCATACGGCTGAGAGCCATCTCGGTCGCGCTCTTCACGTTTCTTTTGTTTGCCTCATGCTCGTTCCCTGCGGCAGTTGAGGCGAAGGTATATATTGATATTACTTCGCCCTCTGCGAAAAAACTCCCGATAGCTATTTACGACCTGCAGGGACCTTCAGGAAAGGAGATATCTGATATCATCCGGGATGACCTTACCTTTACCGGCCTCTTCATGTACATTGACAAGGCATCTTACATCGAACCCGCTTCTGAGAGGTTCAGCCAGCAGAACTGGAAACCTCTCGGTATCGAGGCTGTCGTCAAGGGAACAACCAGGGAAAATAACGGCCTTATGGTTGACATTGCCGTATACGATGTGTTCGACGGCAGGACAATCTTAACCCGGCAGTATCAGTCGACACGCGAACTAGTACGCCAACTTGCCCATACGATATCGAACGATATATACCAGTCATGTACCGGTCTTCCCGGCATGTTCCGTACCAAGATCGCCTTAGTTGCAGAGGACGACGGTGAGAAGGGCATTTATGTCATGGACTGGGATGGTCAAAGGGTGAGGAAGCTCGGTCTGAAAGGAACGCTTGTTCTTGCTCCGCGCTGGTCTGCTGACGGCACGAAGATCATCTACTCATCGGAACGGAGTAGACAATGGGGGGTCTATCTGTTAGACTTTGTTAAAATGTCCGAAAAAAGAATTGTCGCATCAAAAGGAACAAATATGGCCGGTGATTTCTTCCCGAAGGGTGATGCTGTCGCCTATTCTTCGTCAAAAGACGGGACTCCTGACATCTATGTAATGTCTCTGAAGGACCTTGCAAGCAGGAAACTAACCCATACACAGGGTATCGAAGTCTCGCCTGCGGTATCTCCTGACGGCACCCATATTGCATTTGTTTCCGACCGTGGAGGAAGCCCGCAGATTTACCTTATGCGCTCAGACGGAAGCGATATCAGAAGGGTAACATTCGACGGATCGTACAACACATCCCCGAGCTGGTCTCCTTCAGGCGACAGGATCGTATTTTCCTGCAGGAGAGGAAAAAACCAGATATGCCTCGTAAAGCCCGATGGCACAGACCTTCTCCAGTTGACAGATGCGGGCAATAATGAAGATCCTTCCTTCTCCCCTGACGGCAGATATATCACATTTTCTTCCGACAGGGACAGAACACGGGGAATATATATCATGCGGGCCAATGGCGAAACGCAGAAAAAGATCAGCCCACCGGGGCTCCGCGCATACGGACCCAGGTGGTCACCAAACTAACAACTATACTTAAGGAGGAAGAGATGAAATCAGTAAAATTTGTTGTATTCACGTTCATGCTGTTGTGCGTTTTCGGGCTTGTCGCTTGTCAGAAGAGAGCGGTTACCAAGGCTGATACAGCTCCGGAGGCGCAACCGCAGGCCGTGGAGAAGAAAGACCAGGAAAAGGTCACGGAAAGCAAGATCGACTCCAAGATCGAATCTGTTGATGTGAAGGACAAGGAGGGGCAATACGCAGAGAGCAAAGAGAGCATGTTCTCTGACATCCTTTTTGACTACGATAAGTACGAAGTAGCAGATATCTACAAGCCGGTTCTTAAGTCTGTCTCAACATGGATGGCAAAAAACACCTCAGCCCGCCTTTCCATCGAAGGCCACTGCGACGAGCGCGGCACGAACGAATACAACCTTGCTCTCGGAGACCGCAGGGCAAAGGCTGTCAAGGACTATCTTGTGAGTCTCGGCGTAGCATCCGACAGGATCAATGTGATCAGCTACGGCGAGGAGCGTCCCATCTGCAATGAGCAGACAGAAGTTTGCTGGGCTAAGAACAGGCGCGCACATTTCGTAGTCCTTACCAAGGTGGGCAAATAAGCGTGAAGAAGGCATGTCTTGTTATTTTCGCCCTATTCCTATCGGCTTGCGCCTCGAGCAACGACTTCAACCGCCTGAGGAGCCAGGTCAATGAACTGCAGCAGTCCTCTTCTGAAACCAAGCAGGATGTCGCCTCTGTCAAGGAAAAGACCTCAGGCGTGGTAAAAGAGGACTCGCTTTTTGCTCTCCGGGAAAGTCAGACGGACCTTCTTGCAAAGGTTAATGAGAATGCCAGGGGCCTTCAGGAACTGCGGGGCAGGTTCGATGAAAACCGCTATTTCACGGAAAAGACATTCAAGGAGTCTTCTTCAGAACGCGAGCTGCTGAAAACACAGATAGCTGCGCTGGAAACTCAGGTAAAGTCTTTAAAGGACCGACTTGCGCTCACCGAAAGCCCTGCAAAACCTCAGGGAGAGACAGCCGAAGCCATGGGCACGGGCTCGTCCCCACCGGCGGCGGAAACACCGAAGTCTGTAGGCGAACCGCAGGCTACCGTGTCTGCTCCTGTAGCTGACAGCATGTCTGCCGACTATGATGCCGCCTATCAGCTCTTCCAGGAAAAGAAGTTCAAGGAGTCAAGAAAGAAGTTCGAGGTCTTTCTCAGGGAATATCCGAAATCGCAACTTGCCGATAATGCGCAGTTCTGGTCAGCTGAGTCTTACTACGCGGAAAAGGACTTTGAGAACGCGATCCTTTCCTATGAAACGCTGCTCAAGAAATACCCGGAAAGCAGCAAAGCCAGTGGCGGTATGCTCAAACAGGGTTTTGCATTCATCGAGATAGGTGATCGGAAGACCGGCAAGATCATCCTCACCAAGGTTATGGAAAAGTATCCCGGCTCTAAAGATGCCGAACTGGCAAAGAAAAAACTCGCTGAACTCGACAAGAAATCTCCGAAGAAGAAGTGAGGCCTATGCAGGACAGCTTCTCACGAGTGATCGATTACCTGCGCATTTCGATCACCGATAAGTGCAATCTACGCTGCATCTATTGCATGCCGGCCGACGGCGTTACGCCTGCGCGCCATTCTGATATACTCCGATACGAAGAAATCATCCGGGTTGCGGCAGCGGCGGCCCGCCTCGGCGTCAGGAAAATAAGGCTGACAGGCGGCGAACCCCTTGTCAGAAAAAACGTTGCGTTCCTCATTTCATCACTCCGGAAAATTGTCGGAATCGAGGACATTAGTCTCACGACTAACGGGATATTGCTCGGGCAACATGCAAAGACCCTTGCTGACGCCGGTCTCGACAGGGTGAACATCAGCGTTGATTCCTTGCGGCCGCAGCGCTACCGCGAAATCACGCGGGGAGGAGACCTGGATACGGTCCTCGCGGGAATCCAAGCGGCGGAACACGCCGGACTCAGACCTCTGAAGATCAATATGGTGCCGATGCGGGGGATGAACGAGGACGAGATCCTCGACTTTGCAAGGATCACCATCAATACCGAACGTCATGTCCGCTTCATCGAATGTATGCCCGCCGGCTCGGTAAATTTCTGGGAGCCGGGGAAGTACATGACCACCGATGAAATAAGGGGCATTATTGAGACCCTGGGTCCTCTGTCGCCCGTAAAGGTAAGAACAAACGGGCCGTCAAAATACTTTCGGCTTCCCGGGGCAAGGGGCGTCATCGGCTTTATCAGTGCGCTCACCCACCACTACTGCGAAGACTGCAACCGGCTGAGGCTGACAGCCGACGGCATGCTGCGCCCCTGTCTCTTTTCCGAGACCGAGATCGATATCCGGTCTGCGATCAGAACCGGTGCACCAGAGGAGGAAATCGAGCGCTTGCTTAAGCTGGCGATCGCGGTAAAACCCCAAGGTCATATGTTGGGCAGGTTGTCATCTTCGTCCGGCGCTCCACGAATATCTCCTCATGCGGTCAAAAGACCAATGTCACGGATCGGCGGATGAAAAAACTTTCCCACCTGGACAGCAGCGGCAAAGCCCGCATGGTAGATGTATCGAGGAAAACTGCAACGACACGCGAAGCAGTTGCCCGCGGCACAATCTTCATGAAAAAAGCGACACTTGCCCTCATTATGGATAATCAGGTGGCCAAGGGAGACGCAATCGGTACCGCCCGCATCGCGGGAATCATGGCGGCGAAAAAAACTCCCGGGCTCATACCACTTTGCCATCCGTTGCAGATTTCATCGGTCAGCATCGACTTTGGCTTTGATAGAAATAAAGGTCGGATAGCCATTGAGTCGCGGGTAAGAGTCACCGGACAGACGGGCGTGGAGATGGAAGCGTTGACCGCTGTCTCCGTTGCAGCGCTGACAATCTATGACATGTGCAAGGCCGTTGACAAGGAAATGGTCATCTCTGACATCATGCTTATCAAAAAGACCGGGGGCAAGAGCGGCCCTTTCCTCCGTCCGTAAGGTTTTTCCACCGATACGGGACAGGCTGCTATCTCGACTGTTCCAGCCCCTTCTTCGCCTTTTCGTTCCCGGGATCTATCTTGAGGGCCTTCTGGAACGACACATGGGCCCGCTTCTTGAGCCCGGCTTTCATATAAACGAGACCAAGATGGCAATGGAACTCTGCATTGAACGG
>QKDO01000131.1 GCA_003252075.1 Nitrospirota bacterium | reverse complement strand
GGAATGGGTGATGCTTTACGCTGAGGACAGCGGCTGCTCCGCTTCCTTTCTTGGTCTCTTCAATCCTGAATATCCCTGGGCAGCGCTGCATAAAAATCGTGCGGGTGACCCCAAGCAGCAGATCTCTCAAGGCATGTCTCCTTGACCTTTGTCGACATAACTCACTATAATGCATAAATTTTTTGCGAGGCCCCTGTGGAAGATACCAATGAACTCATAGAACAGCGCATCAGGAAAGTTGAAGAGCTCAAAGAGCTCGGCGTCAAACCCTACGGAGACCCGTACGAGGCGCAAGACCACGCTGCTGACCTGACAGCGAAATATGGCACGCGGTCCAAGGAGGTCCTCGAGACAGAAAAGATATCCTGCTCCCTCGCCGGCAGGGTCGTTGCCATGAGAGACTTCGGCAAGGCCGCCTTTGCCCATATCCAGGATTCCACCGGAAGGCTCCAGATCTATTTCAAGAAAGACATTCTCGGTGAAAACTACAAGCTCCTTAAAAAGATGGATATCGGAGATATCATCGGCATCAAGGGCATCCTCTTCAGGACCAGGACCGATGAATTAACAGTCGAAGTCGAGTCCTTCGCCCTCCTGACAAAATCAATACGGCCTCTTCCCGAAAAATGGCATGGCCTCAAGGATATTGAGACCAGGTACCGGCAGCGTTACATCGACCTGATCGTGAACCCTGAGGTGAGAGAGAACTTTGCGAAACGGAGCAGGATCATCAAAGCGGTCAGAGACTTTCTTGAGTCAAAGGGCTTCATAGAGGTCGAGACCCCGATGATGCATCAGATTCCCGGCGGGGCTACTGCCCGCCCCTTCCGGACGCATCATAATGCGCTGGATATTGATCTCTATCTCCGGATTGCTCCCGAGCTTTACCTCAAGAGGCTTCTGGTAGGCGGATATGAGCGGGTCTATGAGCTGAACAAGAATTTCCGGAATGAAGGCATATCAACGCGCCACAATCCCGAGTTTTCCATGCTCGAATTCTATATTGCCTACAGGGATTACCATTTTCTCATGTCGCTCACAGAAGAGCTTTTTGCCGAGGTTGCCCTGAAGGCAGTGGGTACGCTCAAAATCCCCTACGGCGACGATACGATTGATCTTACGCCGCCCTGGCCGCGAATCCCGATGCTTGCGTCTCTTGAAAAGAGCGGTGTCCCCGCGGAAATCTTCAGGGATACGGAAAAAGCTAAACACTGGGCGCGATCCAAGGGGATAGCTATTCCTGACGGTTCGTCCCTCGGCAAGATCCTCGATGAGATATTCAAGGAAACGGTCGAGCCGGGCCTGTTCCAGCCGACATTCATTATCGACCACCCGGTCGAACTCTCACCCCTTGCGAAGCGAAAACCTGAAAATCAGGCCCTTGTCGAGCGCTTCGAGCTCTTCATCTGCGCCAGGGAGATCGCCAATGCATTCTCTGAGCTCAATGATCCCTTTGACCAGAGGGAGCGGTTCGTCTCTCAGGTCGAGGCAAAGAAGGCAGGAGATGATGAAGCCCACGAGATGGACGAGGACTTCCTGCGTGCACTGGAATATGGCATGCCCCCTGCCGCCGGCGAGGGAATCGGCATAGACAGGCTTGTCATGCTCCTGACGAATTCCCCATCGATCCGAGATGTCATCCTCTTCCCCCAGCTGAAACCTGAACAGCCGCAATGAGCCATGCTACCGCAAACAGGATGCCGGATAAGCACTGCCCATCGCGCCTGGGTCTCCCTGCCATGCTGCAGGCAGCGTGCATAGGGCACCCCTCTTTTTCATGAAATTACCCTATCAGGTCTTTATTGCACTGCGGTATCTCAAGTCGAAAAAAAAGTATAAAGGGGTGTCGGTAAATACTGCCATATCGATTGGCGGCGTAGCGGTCGGGGTGATGGCTCTCCTTGTCGTCCTCTCGGTAATGTCGGGATTCCATCAGGACCTGCAAAGAAAAATTCTTGGGGCGAATGCCCATATCATTGTCAGGGACTTCAAAGGTTCCTTCTCTGATTACGAAGGGGTGGCAGCCACGCTGAAGCAGAACCGGGAAATCCTGTCTCAGGCGCCTTTTGTCATAGGACAGGTGATGGTTTCCTTCGGCAACAGGGCGCATGGCGTCTTTATCCGGGGAATCGACCCCGAGATTGAGTCAAAAACAACGGATATCCTCTCCCATATCAAAGAAGGTGATTTCAGGACGCTGAATACGGATGCGGCAGTCCCGGGCATCATACTCGGCAAAGAGCTTGCAGGGACGCTCGGCGTTCTGCTGCACGACACGGTCAATGTTGTCTCCCCGATAGGAGAGATCGGCCCCATGGGCATGCTGCCGAAGGTAAAACAGTTCCGGGTCGTCGGCATTTTCGAGATAGGCATGTTCGAATATGACTCGAACCTCGTTCTCACCGCCATGAAACCTGCACAGGAATTCTTCGGCATGAAAGACGGAATTTCGGGCATCGAAGTTCGGCTGAAGGACATTTACCAGGCCCCCGAGGTGAAGAAACAGCTTCAGGAGACCCTCGGGTTCAAATACATCGTGCTGGACTGGATGCAGATGAACAAGAACCTCTTCTCAGCGCTCAAGCTCGAGAAATTCGCCATGTTCGTGATCCTGGTCCTGATCGTTCTCGTTGCCTCATTCAATATCATCAGCAATCTGATCATGAATGTCATTGAAAAAAGCCGCGAGATCGCCATCCTCAAGGCTATCGGCGCTACCAGCAACAGCATCATGATCATTTTCATGCTACAGGGCCTCTTCATCGGTCTTATTGGGACCTTCATCGGCATTTCCGGCGGGTATGCGCTCGGCTTTATCCTGAACAAGTACCAGATCATCAGGCTGCCGGCAGATGTCTATTACCTGAGCCATCTCCCGGTAAAGATGAGCGCCTTTGACTTTGTCACGGTATCGCTCTCGGCGATCATCATCAGCTTCCTGGCAACGATCTATCCGGCGTGGCAGGCAGCGAAGCTCAACCCGGTGGAGCCGCTACGCTATGAGTGAACTGATCGAAGCCATCGGCCTCAGCAAGTCTTTCATTACCGCGGCAGGTGAGCTGGAAGTGCTGCAGGGGATCGACCTTGCCTTTCACGAGGGTGAAATGGTGGGCATCACCGGTGCCTCAGGAGCAGGGAAAAGCACGCTCATGCATATTCTCGGGGCTCTTGACAGGCCTTCCTCAGGCAAGGTGTTCTTCAGGGGAACAGATGTCTTCTCCCTGGATGATGCTTCCCGCGCCCGGTTCCGGAACCGGAGCATCGGTTTCGTGTTCCAGTTTCACCATCTCCTGCCGGAGTTCAATGCACTGGAAAATGTCATGCTGCCGGGACTGATCAGCGGAATGTCTTATGAAGCTGCTGCGCAGAAGGCCCGGGGACTGCTCGGCGAGCTCGGGCTCTCGTCCCGTCTGGTTCACAGACCAGGTGAGCTTTCCGGCGGCGAACAGCAGCGGGTTGCCGTTGCGCGGGCGCTCATGCAGGACGCCGGACTGGTACTGGCCGACGAACCTACGGGAAACCTGGACACGGCTACAGGCAACAGCCTTTTTGAGCTCTTTCTCGGTCTCAACAGGGAAAAAGGGATCACCTTCGTCATCGTCACCCACAACATAACCCTCGCCGACCGCTGCCATCGAGTCCTCCGTATGGCTGACGGGCGTTTCATCTGATCCCTGCCTCGCGGTATAATACATACACGCACTTTCCCGGAGGAGGACTGTCATGAAAAGAAATATCTCAGCAATCATTGTATGGGCATGCTGCACCTTTCTGCTGGTCATCACCGTCCCGACAGGGAGCGGGGCTTCCGGCCCGGCAGAACTGAAGAAGGACGATCGATGTGCTGTCTGCGGCATGTTCGTTGCCAAGTATCGGCAATGGATCGCACAGATCATCTTTTCCGACAACAGCTATGCCGCCTTTGACGGACCGAAGGACATGTTCAAATATTATTTTCAGCTGAACAAATATGCCCCGGCAAAAAAGCATGCCGATATTGCAGCAATCTATGTGACCGAATATTACTCAGCGAAGCTCATGGATGCAAAACACATGTTCTATGTGACGGGCAGCAACGTTCTCGGCCCTATGGGTGACGAGCTGATTCCCGTTGCAACAGAAGCACAGGCAGAGGAGTTCCTCAAGGACCATAAGGGAAAGAGCATACTGAAGTTCTCCGAAATCACTATGGAAAACATCCTGCGGTCCCATGAGTAACAAAAACCGCCTCACCGCGGCCCACGCCCTCTTCAGCGCCGTTCTCTGCAGTCTCGTCCTTTTTTCGGGCTGCGGCAGGAAGCTTGCGCAATACCCGGAAGCACCGGTTCAGGAGAACAGGATCACCATCCCTTTGCGCGATGTCCGGGACGGCAAGGCGCATTTCTATTCGTACATGCGGGGGGGCCGTCAGATCAACTTCTTCGTCAGGACAGATGCAAAGGGCGCTGTCTCATCCTACTTCGACGCATGCTATACCTGCTACAAGCAGAAAAAAGGATATCGCCAGGAAGGTTCTGACCTTATCTGCAATGAATGCGAGATGAAATTCGGCCTTGCAGATGAGACATGGCAGGCAAAAGGGGGATGCGACCCCATACTCCTGAAGAGCGCCATCGAGGGCGACAATCTGATCATTGAGACCGAAGTAATAGAAAGGGGGGGTAAGCTCTTCCGGTGATCAGGCTTCGCGGAGATTCCCGCGGGTCATCCTCAGCGTACGCTGTGCCATTCCGGCCAGTTCAAGATTGTGGGTAATAAAGATAAAGGTAATCTGCCTTTCCCTGTTGAGCCCTTTAAAGAGCTGCATGATGTCATTCTCCGTCTCCTCATCCAGGTCTCCCGTTGGTTCGTCGGCCAGGATAACACGGGGATCATACATGAGGGCACGCGCGATTGCCACGCGTCGCTGCTGTCCTCCGGAAAGCTGCGATGGATACACATCACACTTATCGCCGATACCTACCACATGGAGGAGTTCCCTCACCTTTGTCTGATCTCCCGCGCTTTTTGATTTCCTGAAAAGCCCCGGGAGCATGACATTCTCCTCTGCCGTGAGCATCGGGAGAAGGCTCGCAAACTGGAACATGAATCCTATCTTCTCATTCCGGTATTCAGAAAGTCGGTCATCGTCAAAGGCACAGATGTCCTGTCCTTCAAAGAGCACTTGTCCTGACGTCGGCTTCATGATACCGCCGATAATCGACAGCAACGTCGTCTTCCCTGATCCGGAATGTCCGACAACAGACACAAACTCACCCTTGTCTATCGCAAAGCTGACCCTGTCCACCGCTGTGATCGTCTGATCAGCAACGGCAAATTCTTTCGTCAGTCCGGATACTTCTATCTGTGTCACCATCCTATTCCTTCTTGATGGCCATGAGAGGCTCCATCTTCTTTATCTTCAGGATCGGAGAAAGCGCGCCGGCAATACAGATCCCATTACCGACGAGAAACCCGGCACCGCCAATGATGAAGCGCTCTGCAACGCCGAGATGCAGCGGGAGGTTCTTCATGATCGAAAAGGTCTTTGCCAGCACGATCGAAAGTGCTGTACCGCCGAAAATGCCGATGATGCTGCCGATGCTGCCGAGGATGATAACCTCCAGGAAAAACACAAAGACGATGTGGGATTCCTTCGCTCCCACCGCGCGCATGATGCCCACTTCCCGCGCGCGCTCATTGGCAATGGCAGAAAAGATTGCCCAGGTAAGAAAGCCTGAGAGAAAACAGATGAGAAGCATGGTGAAGATGAATATATAATTGATATCCCGGAGCGTCGTAATAATGCTCTTGCCGATATCTTTTCGCGCCATCGTATCGACCTCAACAAAGGAATCCTCGATATCTCCTGCTATCTTATAGGGATCCAGACCTTTCTTCACTTTTGCAAAAACGATGGATATCTGACCCGGTTTGAGGTCGGTTTTTCCCTTTCTCATGATATCTTCAAGGTTCCCGTCATCAATAAAAAGGGCATTATCGAGGCCGGTGCCTGTCTTGTCGAGGATACCGACCATCCTGAAGATATTCCCGAACAGCACGCTGTCCACCTCGACAAGGCCTACCCGTATGTTAAATGCAGACTCGCTGCCCACCAGGGCCTCACCTTTCTGCAGCTTTCTCCCAAACTTCTCGGTCAGCCACGGTTTGATAATAAAGTCCGTGTCCTGGTTAAAGGCCACGACCACGGTCTCCGGAACATCGCAGCACAATCCCTGCATGGTCGTAAGATAGGTCTGATAGGTAAGTGAATCGATCCCTGGTATCGCTTTCAGCTTCTCGATGATCCCCTTGTCCATATAAAAAGACTTCGCCTTGTTCTCAAGAAGTACGTCCTCAGCAAATCCCCGGGAACCCGCAGGTACGACAAGGATATCAGCACCAAGCCGCTCCGAGGCAAGCCGGATGCCCGACGATACCCTTCTGACGAAAGAAAGGGAAAAGACGAGTGCAGATACCAGCAGGGCGATTGCAATGATAAGGATCACGGACCGCAGCGGCTTTCTTTTGAGATTACGCAGTGCTAACGATGAGAACGTGAATTCTGCCTTCATGTTGGAGTGTATTATAAAGGATTTGAGCTATTCTTTCTATGCGGCCGAAGCCGCACAGAAAGAATAGCATACGCGGAAGATGCTGCTATTTGAAGTTTGCGTCGATGCCGCAGAGCACAGCGCTTTTCTCACCAAGCCCCATGCCTTTATGGCATGCAAAGCAGGTTGATGCAGGCTTGCCGACGAGCTTCTTGGCATCTACGTCATACAGCTGGACGGTCCCGTCCGTGATCGTCTTGCCCGGGATCGCTTTGCCTTCGGCATCGCATCCCTCTGTGGACGTCCTGAGCGTCAGGAGCGCATACTTTCCGTCAGGAGTCGGGATGGCGTCATGATTCTGTCCCGCAGTGGTCATCTTCTCGTCCACCATCGCCAGCGTATTGCCGTCGAGCAGCCAGAAACGGTCAGCTGCGGACTGGAAGATAAGTTTGTCGTCCTTGCTGAAATACTGCCTGAAGGTGATGGTCTTGCCCGGCTCACCGGAATGGGTTGCCTTGGCGAGTACTTTCCATTCGCCCTTTTCCATCGCCGGCAGATCAACCAGTACGAAGTCAACCTTGCCGTTCGGTTTTCCGTCATCGCCCTTCATGGTAACGGTAATGAGGAATTTCTTGAAGTCATTGGAATTCGTGCCGTGGACAAAAAGATACGATCCGGACTTATAGCCGAGACTGTCGATAAACACTCTCTTCTTATGATCCATGGTCTTTTTGTCAAAGACATCGACGTAGCCTTCGTTACCCATGAAGACCGGCAGATAGCTGGCGCTGCTCTGACCAGAAGCGCAGTAGACCGGCGGCTTCTCTGCCTTTGATCTCGGATCAGGGTCCATGGCGACATCCTTAATGATCTTTCCGGTCTTCAGGTCTGAAACGCCGACATGCTGTTTTTTGTTCGGATCGAGCACATAGGTCGACCAGAACATCTTTGTGTTATCCCCGGCATCGATCCGCGCATCATGGGTCGGATGGGTAGTCTTGTCGCCGATGAGTATCCTGTCAAGATTGGAGACCGTGATCGGGTCATCGGCATTATTGGGATCGATAGCCACATCGGCCTTCGTATAATGACCGCCCATACCGGCAACATACACGGTACCGGAATAGGTCTTCTTTGCTGCCGTTGCAATGGAGGTCTGTGTATCAACGGTGGTAAATGCAAGGTATCCGCCTGCTACCAGTGTAAGAACCAATGCTATTAACAGAGTTTTTTTCATTTTCTCTCCCCGTTTTTGTTTTTATTTTCCGTGCAATTCACCTAACCTCCCCCAGGCCCAATATCTCATACGTTCCGTCTGGCTCACCACCTTTCTCTCTGAATTTGAAAGCCGGATGTTCGATGAATTGTTTAAGGATATCATCCCGCTTACGCGCTTATCAACGTGAAGTTATAACTTTAGATGACATATGTCATTGATTTATCAAAATAAATAATCTTTGTTTTCACGCATACGGGAAATGGCAAAGACCCAGGGATGACGGCAGGGAAATGACTGGTCAGCCTAATAGGGGATGACGGAGTCGTATTCCACTAATTTGCGTGCAATATCTTCCGTGGACATGACTGCAACACTGTCCCGAAAAGTATGAGAAATGTGAGAAATGACAGGCACACCTATTTCGGCAAGCATCTCAAGGTTAAGGGCAACAGCCGGGTCATCAACGTCGAGTTCCTGACCCATGATAAACACGTCCACCCTGTCACCCTGGATGGAAAGACCGATTGCCATACGCAGGGCTTCAGCCTGCCTGACACGCACCAGCACTGCTATCTTTTTCGACATACACTGCTCTCCCGTTGGGGATCGATTATGCAGCCCGGGATGAAATACCGACGAGGAGGCCGGAGCGGGTCACGAGGAAAAAGACTCAAACAGCACTATGGCCGGTAAAGGAACCGCCGATTGCCTAAATCCTCCTGGAACTGGATAAAGACCTTTGCAAGCTTTCCCATCTGCACGGACCCGCTCGGACTGGCAGTGCGCACGGCAGCATTCTCGAAGTTCTCCAGCAGATCTATCATCTTGTCGAGCGATTCCTGGTGCAGCACCTCGATGGAATCACGGTCAGGCAGTGATGTGACCATTCTCCGGTCAATGAAATCACCGACCCTTTCCTGGTTTATGACGGAGAAAAAGACTATGCTCTTAAATATCCTCTTGTTGGTCTTGAACGAAAAGAGGAAACGTTTCAGCGCCTGTTCAAGGAAAAGATCATTGCGTATCTGCGTCTTCCTGTCGATTGTCATTGCTTGATACCAGTATTTCTTGTCGATGATGCTGTCCGCTTTCATCTCGAGAATCGTATGGCCGATGTTCTTCTTGTCTACCGTATAGGAATTATGTGCAACCGTGTCTGCGGCGAGATGACAGAGATACCCGTAAACAAATGCCTTCTGCTGAGCGGTCCGCGCAGCATTGAGGAGATCGAATCCAACCTCCCAGCTGTGGGAACTCTTCTCGTCAGGCAGATATTTCTTTCCCAGAATAATATCTGCCATGATATTGCCGTACAGAAAGTCCTTCCGGTATCTCCTTATGATCTCGAGGATTCCCGCAGGCAGAAGGGCACCAAGAGAAAAAAGTTCGTTCCCGAGATAGATATGGGTCAGCGGTCCCCATGCAAAGGCAGAGGCCGGGACCAGGAGAAAGGCCACGACAAGGAGAATCTTCGTTATTTTTATCATAACGGGTCTAGTATAGCATAAATGAGTCGAACACCGATACCCGATGCGCCCTTCGGGAGGTATGGGCGGTCTTTTTCGACCCAGGCAGTCCCTGCTATGTCAAGGTGCACCCAGGGTGTCTGCCCTGCAAACTCATACAAGAAATAAGCCGAGGCCATGAGTGAGCCGATCCGCGTACCAACATTTCTCATGTCGGCTATATCGCTCTTCAGATACTCCTTGTATTCCTCAAGGAGCGGCATTTCCCACACGCGCTCATAGGTTTTCTCACCTGCTGTTCGGAAAGCATCCAGAAGGCTCCTGTCATTTCCCATCATGGCCATTGCCTCGCCGCCAAAAGTAATTGCACACGCACCGGTGAGCGTTGCGATATCAATGATTGCAGCGGGATTAAAACGCTTTGCGTAGGCAAGCGCATCTGCGAGCGCCAGCCTCCCCTCTGCATCCGTATTCACGATCTCGACGGTTTTACCGCTCAGAGAGCGAACCACATCGCCGGGTCTGGTCGCGCAACCGCCCGGAAGGTTTTCCGTCGCCGGCAGAAGACCGACGAGATGCACAGGCAATTTCATCTCGGCAGCGGCCTTCATCACACCAAGGACAGCGGCTCCGCCTGCCATATCGTATTTCATTTTTTCCATGTTGTCCGAAGGTTTGAGCGAAAGCCCTCCGCTGTCGAAGGTGATCGATTTGCCGATGAGCACCACCGGTGGTTTCCTGCTGCCCCTATATTCGAGCACAATGAATTTGGGAGGTTCTGCTGAACCATAGGAAATCGCAAGGTAAGCGCCCATCCCGAGCTTCTCCATCTCCTTATTTCCCAGCACCTTCACCGAGAGGGTTTTTCTTTTCAGTGATGTTGCGGCACGAGCAAGGCCCGTGGGCGTCATCTCGTTTGCAGGGGCATTGACCAGGTCCCGTGCAAACGCAACTGCAGCTGCAAGAGTTTCGACACGTCTGATGTCCTGCGTCAATTTACGGGAGGGCCGCGCAATTATGGTAAAAGCAGCAATTTTTTTTCCGGACTTCTCGGAGCGGTACTTTTCATACTGATACAGACCGAGAAGCGCACCTTCGACAAAATCTGCCGGTGACTGTTTCAGTGCCGTCACGAGTATGGTCGAGAATGCGGGTTTCCGCATCCCAAGATCACGAAGATAGGCAAGCGCCTTTCCTCCGGCCTGGCGGACCTGCTCAGGAGAAAGAGCTTCTTTCTTTCCCAATCCGAGGAACAATATCCTTCTGGGCCTTATATCTTCCGGCGCAGGTACAAGAAGGACCTCCTGTTTCTTTCCGCTGAACTCATGATTCCAGACCTTTGCAACAAGTCTGCTGAGCGAGGGCTTCAGCCTGCGATAGGGGTTGGTTCCTTCCTCGATAAAAGGAAGGATCAAAACATCGCACGTGCAGTCTGTTTCCCTTGTGGCTTTTATGGCGATTTTCATAGATGTGCAGGTTCCGTTCTTTCTTATTTCTTGCCCATATATTTTATACGATAGGGAAGTAATAATCCATGCACGTATGTGACTTATCTTTGTCGTTTTGTAATTGACAGCAAAAAGATGTTTCGGCAATGATTGTGTATGAAGAGCAGACGGCCGGCCCGTTCCCTTTCAAAAAAAAGCATTCAGAAGATCTCCGGCAGATCGTTCACGGAAGGGAACGAGGTTACCCTCGTCTGGAGGGACAGGGAATCCTTTCAGGGAATATTCAACGCGGTCAGGGAGGCGCAAGAATTTATCTGCCTTCAGTTCTACATCTACCGCGACGATGAAACGGGAAAGGAACTTTCCGATATCCTGAAAGATAAGGCCCGGGAAGGGATTGCCGTCTATGTCATCTACGATCACTTTGGTTCTTTCTTTACGCCGCGCTCCTTTTGGCAGGAGTTGAAGGACAGCGGGGTCCAGATCAGGGCATCCCGTCCCTTCCGATGGACCATGCCCTTTCACTATGTCCACAGGGATCACCGAAAACTGATCATCATCGATGGCACCCGGGCCTTTACCGGCGGGCTTAATATCGCCAACGAGTATCGCGGCTATCACCGGCTGAAGAAAAGAACCGGATGGAGGGACACCGGCATATTCCTTGAAGGCCCTATTGTGACCAGACTCACCGATGAATTCCGGAAGAGCTGGGAGATTTGGAAAGGGTCGCCGTTCGAACCCCTGCGGGAGACCACGGCCCGTGATGCCGGACTTCCCGTACTGCCGATCTTTTCCAGTTCTGCACGGAGCAGGAGAAAATTGCGCAGGCTCCTCTATTACAGCATCAACACTGCGCAGGAGAGCATCTATCTGACCACCGCCTATTTCATACCGAGCAGACGCATGGTCCAGATTCTCGAGGCTGCGGTATCGAGGGGAGTAGACGTTAAACTCCTGCTGCCGGGGGTGTCGGATGTTTCCGCTGCGTATTATGCCGGCAGGGCATTCTTCAGCAGGCTCCTCAGGGCAGGCATAGAGATCCATACCTTCAGCGGGGTCATCCTCCACGCCAAGACCTCGGTCTTCGATTCTGTATGGTCGATCATTGGTTCAGCAAATCTCGATTTCCAGTCATTGCGCAGGAATGATGAGGGTAATGTCGGTATCCTGGACAAGGGATTCGGTGAACAGATGAAAGAGATCTTTTTTCATGACCTTGGTCGATCGGAAAAGATAACCCTTGCAGAGTGGAAAAAGAGGCCGCTGCATCAAAAGTTCATGGAACACTTCTTCGCCCTGTTCAGAAGAAGGCTGTGACAGCTTAAAGACCGAAAGCGGCAAGCTTTCTCATGAGCTGCGGCACATCCGTGAAGTGGATCGTAAGCAACCCCCGTCCCGCAGCCCTGGCAATATTGTTCGTATTATCATCAACAAAAAGCGCCTCTGCAGGCTGAACGCCCAGGCCGGAACAGGCATCCGTAAAGATCCCCTCGTCCCGCTTGCTCTTGTGCAGATGATAGGAATTATAGACCCGGTCGAAGTGCCGAGAGAACGGTGATCTCCGGTCAAGTTCATCAAGCCAGTCAGTCTGGTCGCTGAGGATGCTGGCATTCCTGCCCGAGGCTCTCAGTCTGTCGGCAAGGGAGAGCATCTCGGGACGAACAACGAATCGCGAAAGGATCTGCTCACGCAGATAGGCATCTGCACGGGTGATCCCGGTCTTTTCCCGTACCGCAGCCCAGTATGCAGCTTCCGTCGCCCTTCCGGTCACATACCCTGTCTCGTGGATAAGGTCTTCGGCGGTTCTGAAGAAGGCATCAGGCTGAAGCCCGCCTTCTTCTGCAATGGCCACAAGACCTCGATAAAAACCTTCTTCGGCAATGACGCCGCCAAAATCGAAGAGAACCGCGCGTATCATTTTTCGACGTTCCCTGAATCGTTTTCATGCGTCTTCTGCATTTTCATTTCCGTTAGTATAGTGACGCTACCAGACAAAAACAAGAAGGCCAGAAATATAGACCACCCCTTGCTCTCAGCTCGCGCACTGTGCTATTATGTGCATATGCCCATTATGGATACAATCGATTATGTCGCCGCGCCTTAAGAAACCGAGGATTTGCGGATGCCCTGCCAGGGGCAAGGCCTTCAAGCCGGCAGGCATCCCCTTGTCCGAGATCGACAAGATAACGCTCTATACTGACGAACTCGAGGCGCTGAAGCTCTGCGACCTCGACGGGCTTACGCAGGAAGAGGCAGGCAGAAAAATGGGCGTATCCCGCGGGACAGTTCAAAGGATCCTTTCGGATGCGCGCCGCAAGACCGCGCTTGCCCTCTCCGGTTGCAAAGCGCTCGTCCTCGAAAAAACCCTATGTAAAGAGGAGGAATAAAAATGAAGCTCTGTTTTCCTATTCAGCATGACCGGGCACTGGACAGCGAGGTGTTCGGTCACTTCGGCTCAGCCCCTGTCTTTATGATCGTTGACACTAATACATCCACCGTCGAGACTATCGGCAACGCGGATCAGCACCATGCCCAAGGGACCTGCAGCCCCTTCCGCGCGCTCGGCGGCAGGGATATCGACTGCGTGATCGTAGGCGGGATCGGTGGCGGGGCCCTCAACAAGCTCTCCCAGGCGGGCATCAGCGTATTCCGCGCATCAGCGCCGACCGTGCGGGAAAACCTCGACCTCTTCTCTGCAGGACAACTCCCGGCGTACGGACTGGGGCATGTCTGTTCAGGGCATTCAGGCGGCTCAACCTGTTCTCATCACTAATTCTTGAAACATAAAGGAGACGATCATGGAAAAAAAGAAATTCGTTTTTATCATTACCCATTCATTTGACCGGCCTGACCTCGTTGCAGGAGCGCTGCAGCTCGCAACAAACATGAAGGCTTTTGACGCTGAGGTGGACTTTTTTCTGATGGACAATGGCGCCATGCTCGCCAAGAAGGGTTACGCGGAAACGCTCATCTGGCAGAAGAAAGATGAGTTTTCCCCTATTCATCAGCTCATGGACACGCTCATCAACGACTTTAACTGCAAGTTCTATATCTGCGCATCCTGCGTAAAGCACTATGAGCTGGATAAGGCCGAGAAAATAAAAAACTCCGAGGTCAAGCCGGGCTCATACCTCGGTGAGATGCTGATGGAACGTCAGGGTCTGACCTTCTGATATAATGGCAGATCATCAGCGTAACCCGTGCGGTGATCGAACGTCGGTCACCGCGCGGAGCTCTTTCCCATCGAGCACCTCAGGTGCGCATTCGGCCAAGGAACATCGCTTGCGATACCCTCAGCACGTCAATTCTTCATAGAATCGAATTCCGAGACATCATCAGCAATCAGATTTTTTCCCGAGAAGTTCTCAGAGGTCCAGATTGACGATAACCCTTCCCTTCTGCTGCCCTTTCAGCATCTTCTCTATTTCATCAGGCAATGCAGCCAATGTCACTTCCCGGTAAATCTCGTCTAGCGCTGCAATCTTCCATTCAGCAGCGAGCCTTTTCCATATCCGCTTCCGCAAGGCCATGGGACAGTTTTGAGAATCAATACCTGCCAGAGTCACACCCCGCAAGATAAAGGGAAATACGGTGAGCGGCAGTTCCGGCGATGCCACGTTTCCGCAGCAGGTAACAAGACCAAGGGGCCTGGTGGACGTGATCGCCGCTGCCAGTATTTCCCCGCCTGCCGTGTCCACCACACCTGCCCACCGCGCCTTTAAGAGAGGGCGGCCTGATCTCTCGGCGAAGATCTTTCTGCTGATGATTTCCCGGGCGCCAAGTTTCGTCAGGAATGCATTCGCATCTTCCTTGCCCGATACACCAACTACCGCATATCCCATCTTTGATAATATCGCTATGGCAATGCTTCCCACGCCGCCGGTCGCTCCGGTTACCACGATCTCCCCATCTTCCGGTCTGACCGCATCCGATATCCGGTCCACTGACATGCCGGCTGTAAAGCCGGCAGTCCCGAATATCATGCTTTCCTTCATGTTGAGGCCCGGAGGCAGTTTCATGACCCAGCCTGCAGGAACCCGGATATACTGTCCGAATCCTCCGGGCGTATTCATGCCAAGATCATAACCGCTGACCACGACCGGTTGGCCCTCTGTAAGGCCATGCACGCTGCTCTCTATGACGGTTCCCGCAGCATCGATGCCGGGTGTATGGGGATACTCCCGCGTTACTCCTCTGTTCCCGCTTGCCGAAAGCGCATCTTTATAATTCAACGAGGAATACTTTACCCGCACGATGACATCGCCGGCAGGGAGCGTATCAAGTTCAGTGTCTTTTACCCGCTTGGTAAAGACATTTTCCTCGGCTTCTTCAACTACAAGCGCCTTATAGACGATGTTCTTCATGGTCATCTCCCCCCTTGCTGCTCGGTTTTCAAAGTGTGTCGTGCGCCAAAGGCCTTTTGCTCCGAGCATAGCATGGAATACACCCTAACATGAAAGAATAGTTGGCATTGTATCGCGAGGACAACTGCTTCCCAAGCTTTAAGCAATTACGCCATCTACCCATAATCAGCGCGTTACCCGAGAGAGCAAATATTGCAGCGCGAGAAGAGCATAACTTCATGACACGAAAAATTACTGCTTCCGTTCGAAGGCCTTGCCGGCGATCAGGACAAAGACGAGGGAGAGGGTCAGGATGACGGCCAGGTCGGTAAAGAGTGAAAAGTCCGCGCTCATTCTGCCGGTCTCATAGGGAAAAACGATATTCTTCAGGGCGTCGACACCGTAGGTGAGCGGATTCAGCTTCGAGACGAGTTTCAGCACCTCCGGCAGGAGCTTGACCGGATACATGGCCCCGGAAAGGAAAAACATCGGCATGACGATAAAGTTCATGATCACGCTGAAGCTCTCATAGCTTTCATAGAATGATGCAAGCAGAATGCCGAAAGATGCCAGGGCAAATGAGAGGATCGCCGACACGAGTATCACGCCGACGATCTGGAGCGGGTCGAGCCTCAGCCCGATGAACGGGAAGAGACAGAGCACGATCACCGCCTGGAAGGTTGAAAGCACCATGCCGCTTGTCGCCTTTCCCACCACCACCGAGAACCGCGAGACCGGCGCCACGAGGATTTCCTTCATGAATCCGAATTCCTTGTCCCATATGATCGATATGGAGGAAAAGATCGAACTGAAGAGGATCGTCATGCCGAGGATGCCCGGAAAGATGAACTGTATGTAGGAAACATTTTCGCCTGCAGGCACAAGGCGGGACATGCCGCCGCCGATCAAAAAGAGCCAGAGCAGCGGTCGCGCTAGGGTAGAGATAAGGCGGCTCTTCTCGCGGATGAACTTCTTGAACTCCCGCGCTACGATGACATAGACGGCGTTAGTCTCGATCATGCCTTCTCCGGTACGACCTGACCATGGCCTTGATGTTGTCAAGACCGGTGCCGTTCTGCTCCCGAATCTCCTTTCCGGTAAGTTTCAGGAAGACATCGTTCAGGGTCGGCCGCTGCATCCTCACCGAGAGAACACGTTCGCCGACTTCCCTGATGAGTGCGGGTATACAGGCATCACCTTTAAGGGCGGATAAAAAGATCTCCCCGTCTTTTTCCGAAACCTCCATGTCAAAGAGCTTCCGGATGTCCTTCATCGCCTCCTCATTATTACTGGTCTTCAGATAGATGACATCACCGCCCACGATCTTTTTCAGATCTGCCGGCGTTCCTGATGCGATGATCTTTCCCTTGTCGATGATCGCGATCTTGTCGCAGACTTCTGCCTCCTCCATATAGTGTGTTGTCATGAATATCGTCACCCTGTGCAGTTTCGGCAGGGTAGTGATGAATTCCCAGAGGTTCGTCCTGCTCTGCGGGTCGAGGCCGAGGGTCGGTTCATCAAGAAAAAGCACCTTGGGACGGTGGATGAGCCCGCGTGCAACCTCCAGGCGCCGTTTCATGCCGCCGGAAAACTTCTTGACCAGGTCGTCGGCCCTGTCCGTAAGGTCTACGAACCTGAGCGCGTCTTCGATGCGCTCTTTTCTCTCGGTCTTGTCGACACGATAGAGGTATGCATGGAACATCAAATTTTCACGCGCAGTGAGGTCCTTGTCGAGCGAACTGTCCTGGAATACGATGCCGATCGCCCTGCGCACCTCCGCGGATTCACGGTCGCAATCATACCTGTTGATATATGCCTTCCCGGACGTCGGAGAAAGCAGTGTGCAGAGGATGTTAATGGTGGTCGTCTTGCCTGCCCCGTTCGGCCCGAGGAACCCGAATATTGCCCCCTCCTCCACCTCAAAAGAAACGTCATCGACGGCAGTGATGCTGCCGAATTTTTTCACGAGGTTCTCGACCATGATCATGCTCATGCTGTGAGTTTACCAGAAATATATCAGGAGTGGCGAATGAGCGTTTGAGAGTAAACCAGTGCCGATAAGCATCTCTTCCCAGTTCGTATCTCCTCTTCTTCTTTGCCGACGGGGGAGCGGTGCGGTATAGTAAGAGAAGAAACGATGATGAAAAAAGACCCTGCACAGAGACTTCTCCTTAGCCTTGTCATCACGATTGTCATACTCTTTGCCGAGGTTGTCGGAGGCCTGCTCTCAAACAGTATCGCCCTCCTGAGCGATGCGGGGCATGTACTGACTGACGCCTTTGCCCTCGGACTGAGCCTTATTGCGGCTAAGGTCAGCAAGAAACCGTCCGACTTCCGGGCAACCTACGGCTACCAGCGGTTTGGGCTTCTTGCTGCAATCGTAAACGGGGTGAGCCTGGTGGCAATTGCCATCTTCATATTCGTGGAGTCGTACCACCGCTTCGTATCACCGACGGCCATCGGAACAACAGTCATGCTGACAGTAGCAACAGGAGGTCTTCTCGGTAATATCGCCATGGCGCTGATCCTCGGCAGAGGGCATGAGGATCTGAACATCAAGAGTGCCTGGCTGCATGTGATCGGTGATACCCTTTCCTCGGTCGGCGTCATTATATCGGGCATCATCGTCCTCGCTACCGGATGGACATATGCAGACCCTGTTGCCGGCATCATTATCGGTGCCATCATCGTCACCGGAGGTCTGCGCGTGGTCAGGGAGGCTGCGGGAATCTTTCTGGAGATGGTGCCGAAAGGATTCGACGTAGAAGAAATCGCTCGGAGGATCTCTGTCTTCCCTGAGGTGATGGGCATCCATGATATCCATGTATGGTCTCTTGCGCACAGGAACATTGCCTTCTCGGCGCACATCTGGGTCCATGACCAGAGGTTGAGCGACCTTGAACCTCTCCGCCGGAAGATCGAAGAGTTGCTCAGGTCGATAAAAATAAACCATATTCTTCTGCAGTTTGAATGTGGTGAGTGTGAATCTAACGGGCTTTACTGTCAGGTGCATACGTCTGAGGATAGACATGATTATTGAGCCAATCGAACCCAATCACGGACTGCAACCAGTGGGGCCGCAAGTGACAAGATAAAAGATTCGAGCGTTATTTCTGCTGTTAAGCCGTTAATTTTTAGTTATACCAACGGGAGGCAAGAGCTGCGGAGCGAAGAGAGGAAGAGCGCATGCTCTCTTCTGCCTGCATCATTCGACCCGTACATTCAACAGATAGGCGTACCAGGGCGGACAGGAATCTCTCCGCCCTGGTACAACGGGACGAACGTACTACTTTTTCTTTGCTTTCTCACTGATCACGTCATCAGCCCAGCTCAGCGCAGCAGATACGGTAGGAAACCCTATCGTGCTCGTCAGCACGATGATGGCGTGATAGATCTCTGCGGGCTTCGCTCCTGACTCCAGCGCTCTCCTTGTATGGGAATGAACAGACCCCTCAGACCGGATCGCAGCCGCAGCCGCAAGCTGTATGAGATGCGCTGTCTTTTTGTTCAGCGGTCCTGCAACCCGTGCCTCTTTGCCGAGATTCTCGACCGCCTTGAAATACTTCTCAAACCGCTTCCTGATGCTCATGAACTGACCCGGCAGTTTTGCCATAGCGTCCCCTCCTTCATCCCTTATGCCATTGTACCACTATTCAAGAGCATAGAAAACTCTGCCTACCAGCTCAGCCGAGGGCTTCAGCGTCTTGTCGCCTTCCTTCGTCCATTTTGCAGGGCACCCTTCGTTCTGGTGAGAAGAAAGATAGAGGTTAGCCTTTACCTTTCGCAGTATCTCCTCAACATTCCTTCCCATATTGAAATAGTTCACCTCAGAGTTCATGAGGACACCGTCGGGACTGATGATGAATGTCCCCCGCAGGTCGAGGCCGGCCTCTTTATCGTAGACGCCAAAGATCTTGGAAATACGAGCATTCGGATCAGAGCCCATGATGTACCTGACCTTCTCAAGCATCTTCTCATCCCTCTGCCATGCGAGATGGACGAACTTCGTGTCGGTGCTCACCGTAATAAGCTCTGCACCCAGCGCCTTGAAATGCTCATGCTGCTCTGCCAGAGCAGCAAACTCCGTTGCTCAAACAAAAGTAAAATCAGCCGGATAAAAGAAGAGCACGGTCCACTTCTTGCCCGCCTTTAATTCTGCCAGGCTGATTTCGCCGAAATCGCCCTTCGACGGGTCATACGTCTCGATCTTGAAATCCGGGACCGTATCGCCGACTCTTATACCATAGTGCTCGCTCATCTTTTTTCTCCTCCGTCAATAGATTTTTTTTAGGGTCAAAGACCCGAACCTGTCAACCTAATTAATGATCGTCTCCTTCTTGAAGGCATGGAAGCCGCAGAACCAGCAGACCGTCAGGATTGACCCTGTCCATAGCCCTATTTCACCGCCACATTTCGGGCATGTCACATATTCGGGAACTGTCTCCAGCTTAATCGAAGACTCGTCATCATAGAGCGTATCTTTCATGGTCATTCTCCTTTACAGTTTCATCCTACCACATTTTGCGTCGAGGCACAGGACAAACCCGTGTCTGCTAAATAAGCTTTATCTTATTGCAATTAAATAATTTATTCAGCTATTGAAAATAAGATATATATTCTCCTATTTTATTCTTGACAAAGCTTTTAATCAAGAGTAAATTAATCTTAATTCATAAGCATTATGATATTGCCTAATAATTTTAATTTGATAAGATGGTGATAGAACTAATGAAGACAATCTTTCTCCTGAATGAAAGGTCAGCAGAATGGACGTTGTAACCTTAAGCAGGCTACAATTTGCCGTAACTAGCATGTTTCATTTCATCTTCGTGCCCCTTACCCTCGGCCTTTCTCTTCTGCTGGCCTATATGGAATCCAAGTATGTGAGCACCGGAGATGTTGTCTGGCTCAGGATGACAAAGTTCTGGGGGAAACTCTTTCTTATCAACTTTACCCTCGGTGTTGTTACCGGCATTACCCTGGAGTTCCAATTCGGCATGAACTGGGCTGAGTACTCCCGGTATGTCGGCGATATCTTCGGGGCCCCGCTTGCCATTGAATCGACCGTAGCCTTTTTCCTCGAATCCTCCTTTATCGGCCTCTGGGTATTCGGCTGGAATAAGGTCTCCCGGAAAGTCCACGCCCTGTCAATATGGCTTGTAGCTCTTGCAACCAACCTTTCCGGGCTATGGATACTGCTGGCAAACGGCTGGATGCAGCACCCGGTGGGATATGTGATCAGGAACGGACGGGCTGAGATGACCGATTTCATGGCACTGCTGAGCAATCCTTACGGTCTCCTGAAATTCTTTCATACCATATTCTCCGGGTACGTTGTGGCAGCTTTTTTTGTTATGGGAATCTCAGCCTGGCATCTCCTGAGAAAAGCAAACCAGGATTTCTTCCGGCGGTCTTTCCGTGTGGCAGCAACCTTTGGTCTCGTAAGCGCTCTTCTGGTCTTTCTGGTCGGCGATTTCCATGCAGCGAACGTTGCCGGGACACAGCCTGCCAAGTTTGCTGCCATGGAAGCGGTCTGGGAAACCAAGGAGGCAGCCCCCTATCATTTCATGCTTATCCCTGATGTTGAGAAGGAGCGCAATACGGTTGAAGCGATCAGCGTGCCGAAACTGCTCAGTTTTCTGGCTTTCCACGACGGCAATGCCGTTGTGCGGGGACTCAAGGAATTCCCCAAGGGGGACAGACCTCCTGTTCTTCCGGTTCTTGCCGGTTTCAGGGGCATGGCCGGCCTCGGCATGCTTTTCATGCTCCTGACCTTTATGGCGGTCATTCTTTCACGAAAAGAACGTATAGACCGGAGCCGGTTCTTTCTGAGGATTATGCTTTATGCGCTCCCCCTCCCCTATATTGCAACCCAGCTGGGGTGGATAGTTGCAGAGGTCGGCAGGCAGCCGTGGATCGTTTATAACGTTCTCAGGACAGCAGACGGCGTATCCCGGTCCATCAGCGTTCCGCAGGTAATCGCTTCCCTGACCGGATTTACGCTCCTGTATGGCCTTCTTGCGCTCGTTGACCTGTATCTCCTGGTAAAATTCGCCCGGAAAGGTCCGGACAATGATCTTTCATCTATCGTTCGGACGGCGCGGCAGGAGGTGTAGCGTGGAATACCAGATACTATGGTTCGTCCTTTGGGGGCTGCTCTGGGCAATCTATTTCATGCTGGATGGGTTTGATTTTGGAACCGGCATGCTGCAGCGCTTCCTCGCTCGCGACAACACGGAGAAACGCATCATTATCAACACGATCGGACCCGTTTGGGACGGAAATGAAGTATGGCTGATCACGGCGGGCGGCGCAACCTTTGCAGCCTTCCCCACAACCTACGCGCTCATGTTCAGCTATCTCTATTCGGCGCTCCTGATCATCCTCTTTGCCCTGATCATCCGGGGCGTTGCCTTCGAGTTCAGGGGGAAAGGCGGCAGTACTCTGTGGGAACAGAGCTGGGACGCAGCCATATTCTTCGGGAGCTTCATCCCGCCGCTGCTCTTCGGCGTTGCCTTCGGCAATATATTCCAGGGGTTGCCGATGGATGGCAGCGGATATCACGGAACGCTCCTCTCACTCCTGAACCCATACGGCATCCTCACCGGCGTCCTGTTTGTACTCCTCTTTCTTCAGCACGGGGTGCTCTGGCTAGCGATGAAAACGCATGGAGAGCTTTCCCTGCGCGCTGCAAGGCTATCAGTCAGGGTATGGTCGGGTCTTCTTGCGGCTGCAGTCCTGTTCCTGATATACACCGCCTTTGCCACAGCGTTATACAGGAATTTCATGGATGTCCCGGTTTGGTTCGCCGTACCTGCAGCGGCTGTCGCATCCCTTCTGGCTGTTCGTATCTTTTCCAGCGCAGGAAGCTACAGCAGGGCGTTCTTTGCCTCCTGCAGCACTATCGTAATGGTCATCTTCACCGGCATCATCGGATTGTACCCCAATCTGCTTCCCTCCAGCATTGATCCTGCATACAGCCTGACCATATTCAACTCTTCATCGAGCATTTATACGCTGAAGATCATGACCGCCGTGGTCCTGCTCTTCGTTCCGGTCGTTATCGGCTATCAAATATGGATCTACAGGATATTCCGCGCAAAGGTAACGCCCCGGGACATCGAAAGCAGCCCGGAAGCTTACTGATGCAAAGGCCCGTGGCATGCAGATAACCCGTGAGACGGATTATGCAATACGCTGCGTCCTCTATCTCACGTCGCGGACAGACCGGGTGGTCATGGTTGACGAGATCTCGCGGGAAATGGCAGCGCCGAAGAGCTTTCTCGCAAAGATCCTGCAGAAGCTCGTAAAGGCGGACATAGCACGATCTTTCAGGGGTGTTAAAGGCGGGTTCCAGCTCAGCAGGGAACCCCGGGACATAACGCTCCTAGATGTTATCGAGGCGGTCGAGGGCTCCAT
The DNA here is from genome assembly GCA_003252075.1 of Nitrospirota bacterium. Classification (GTDB taxonomy): domain Bacteria; phylum Nitrospirota; class Thermodesulfovibrionia; order Thermodesulfovibrionales; family UBA6898; genus UBA6898. Next base: position 15,001 of record QKDO01000131.1, on the reverse strand, counting down.
AGCGCTCAATGCCTGCGTCCTCGACAGGACCGCCTGTGGATTCAGCAGTACCTGTGCCGTCCATCCGATATGGATCGGGCTTCGTGCCGAGTTCAATGAACTGCTGAAAAAACATAATTTTGCGGATATTGCAGGTACGAAGCCTTCATCGGACAGGGAACCTTAAAGCTTCCTCGAAGCTTTTTTTGTCAATATGGTGTAAGGAGGGGATCCGATATGCATGATTATCAGTATGACCACCAGACGGTAAAGGGATTTATTGTCTCCTCGATCTTCTGGGGTGTTGTGGGTATTGTGGTCGGCCTCTGGATATCGATCCAGATGTGGAAGCCGGAACTGAACATACCGCCCTATTTCACCTTCGGAAGAATGCGGGTAGTACACACCAACGGCCTGGCCATAGGCCTCGGCATCGGGGCAATCTTCGGCATTTCGTACTACATCGTAATGCGGCTTGCCAGACGGCCTCTGCTGTTCCCGAAACTGGCGCGTTTTCACCTTTACCTCTTCAATGCTGCCGTCGCACTTGCCGCGCTCAGTCTCTTCGCCGGGATGAACCAGACCCTCGAATATGCTGAGCTGGAGTGGCCGCTCGATATCGGCGTCGTCATCCTCTGGGTGATGTTTGCGGTCAATGTCTTCGGCACCATCATCAAGCGTAAAGAAGAGCAGATGTATATCTCGCTCTGGTATATCATCGCCACGGTCATCGCCGTAGCAATATTGTATATTGTCAATAACCTTGCCGTGCCGGCAGGAATGACAAAGTCCTATCCGGTATTTGCCGGTGTGAACAGCGCCAACGTGCAGTGGTGGTACGGCCATAATGCAGTCGGCTTCATTTTTACCACGCCGATCCTGGCGATGTTCTACTATTTTCTTCCCAAGTCGACCGGTCTGCCGATCTACAGCCACCGGCTCTCTATCGTGGCGTTCTGGTCACTGGTCTTCGCCTATCTCTGGACCGGGGCGCACCACCTGGTATATACCCCGCTGCCTGACTGGATACAGACGCTCGCCATCGTCTTTACCCTGTTCCTCATTGCGCCGTCATGGGGCTCAGTCGTGAACGGCTACTATACGGTCGGCTCTGACTGGAGCAAGATGCAGACCAACTACCTGACCAAGTTCTTCATCATGGGCATCACTTTCTACGGCCTGCAGACCGTTCAGGGGCCTACCCAGGCCATCCGGGTGGTTAGCCAGCTTATCCATTACACGGACTGGGTGCCCGGACATGTGCATATGGGGACCATGGGCTGGGTCACCATGACCACTGCCGCCTCCATCTATCATATTATCCCGAAGATATACAACACGGAGATCTACAGCATCAAAGTGGCGAACACGCATTTCTGGCTTGTGCTTATCGGACAGCTCATGTTCTCGATCACCATGTGGATCACCGGCATCCAGCAGGGGGCTTTGTGGAAGGCTACGAATGCTGACGGCAGTCTCAAGTACACCTTCATGGAAGGGCTGGCGAAGAACTACCCCTTTTGGCAGCTCAGAACGGTTGCCGGCGTCATCTTCACTGTCGGCATGCTCTTCTTCATCTATAACATTTACATGACGATCCGCAAGGGCAGGGCACTTGCGGCATCGCAGGCTTAGGGGGTAGACCATGGCTGGTGAACTCTACAGAAAACCGATCATGTTTGCCATAGTTGCAACGGTCGTTATCCTCGTCGGCACGATCGTCACGATGTTCTATCCCATGTTCACGGAAGGCATGCACCCGAAGCTCGATAATCTGAAACCTTACACAGCGCTTCAGCTTGCAGGCAAGGACATCTATATGCGCGAGGGCTGCAACAACTGCCACACCCAGACCGTCAGGCCGCTTAAGACGGAAGTAATGCGCTACGGCGAGTACTCCAAGGCCGGAGAGTTCGCCTATGACCGGCCGTTCCTCTGGGGCTCCAAGCGGACCGGACCGGACCTCGCACGCATCGGAGGCAAATATCCCGATGCCTGGCACTACCAGCATTTCGAGAACCCCCAAGCCTTCTTCGCTCAGTCGAACATGCCGAAATACGGCTGGCTCAAGGATCGCAAGCTGGACCCCGCAGTTAGCGAGTCGCATATGAAGGTCAACGGCTTTCCTTATACTGCGGAAGATATAGGGGGACTGGCTGCAAAGTCAGAGCTTGATGCCCTTGTGGCATACATGCAGGTCATCGGCACGGCCGTAGCCAAAAAGGTCGCTCCGGCAGCTGCTGCAGCGGCAGAAGAGCGCAATCCGCTGGAAGGTGACGAGAGAGCTCACGAACGCGGTGAGGTTGTCTACAAGCAGTATTGTGATGCCTGCCACGGGGATGATGGCAAAGGCGGCATAGGCCCCAGTCTGACGGACACCACCTGGCTGAATAAAGAGGGTGACATCGGTGACGGCAGGATCTATGAGATCATCGCAAACGGCACGCCAAACGGTATGCCGCCCTATGCGAACCAGCTGGACAAGGACAAAATATGGTCCCTGGTTTCCTATATCCGTCACGAACAGCACAAAAATAAGTAAGGAGGAAGACATGGCGGAAGATTTTGACAATGTGAATATAGAAGATCTTGAAGCAAAGGATACCGCAAGGAAAATTCCTCTTGGCTGGCTCATCCTCTTTTGGGGGCTGATTCTCTGGGGCATCTACTATCTTGCGATGTACTCGCCAGTGATCAGCGGGTGGACCCAGGAGAAGGCCTATGAAGAATCGGTAACGAAGTAACCCTACGCGGTGCCGGCGGCCTCAACCGGCTGCTGGCACATGGTCATAAGGAGATGACATGGACATATCGATACTGGCAACCATAGCGTTCACGGTTATCCCGACCTGTGCCATCGTGGCGCTCTATCTTATGATGAGCAGAAAGAAGAAATAGGTCCAATGAACGCACAGAACATTGCCTATATCGTTTTCGGCCTTACCCTAATCGTACTCTTCGGCATCATCATTGCCTTCTACTACTCCCGGAAACGGCATAAGAAGGTGGAAGACCCCAAGTACAAGATGCTCGAAGATGACGAATAGGCGCATACGCCCCTGGCGCCGCTTCGCAGAGGCGGTGCAGGCGGTGCTGCTACTCGGCATTCCTTTTGTCAGGATAGGGGGTGAAAGCGCGCTGCGTTTTGACATCCCGACCCTGCGGCTGCATCTGTTCGGCACGATCCTCTGGATGGACGAGTTCTTCATCGTTTTGATCGCAGTTTTCTTCGTCACCTTCCTCGTCATATTCATTACCCAGCTCTTTGGCCGCATCTGGTGCGGGTGGCTCTGTCCGCAGACCGTCATCATTGACATGACCGGTTTTCTTGACCGGGCACAGGGAAAGTCATTGGCACAGAAAACTGCTGCGTATTTCCTCACGCTGCTCGTCAGCATCATCGTCGCAGTTGACCTCATATGGTATTTCATCTCCCCCTACGATTTTCTTCCTGCGCTCATGAACGGGACGCTCGGGACAGTCAGCGGCGGATCCTGGGCCGTCCTGTCCGCCGTTATCTTCCTGAATTATGCGTTCCTCCGCCACACCTGGTGCGCCACGGTTTGTCCCTATGCAAAGCTTCAGGGCGCCCTTTTTGACGACAGGACCATGATCATCGGCTTCGACATCCGCAGGAAAGGTGAGTGTATGGACTGCAGGGCCTGTGTCAGGGTATGCCCGGTTAATATAGATATCAGGAACGGCCTGAATGCTGCTTGCATCAGCTGTGCCGAATGCATTGATGCCTGTACTGAACGGATGGAGAGGAAGAAGAGCGAAAGTCTGATCAGCTATTTCTTCGGCACGCCCGGCTCATCAGGCAGTCTGATAAGGACCAATGTGATCATAATCGGTTCGCTGACCCTGCTGGGCCTTGCCTTCTTGCTCTTTCTTTCGCTTTCCCGAAACCCGCTGGACGTGACCGTCCTGCCGGGCAGAGAATTCAGGGCGAGGATGACTGCTCAGGGTGAAGTGATCAACGCCTATACCCTGGCCGTTGAAAACAGAGGACAGAGCGATCTGTCCCTCTCGCTGAAAGCGCTCAGGGACGGTGCGCAACTCAAGGCGGTACCGGAGAAGATCATGATCAGGGCCGGGGAATATACGAGGGTATCTGCCTATGTCTTCAGCCCGGGATCTGCAGGTTCCTTTCAGTCTGGACAAGCAGAGCTGATACTGGAATCAGACGGGCCATATAACATCAGGGTCACCCGACAGGTGAGCCTCGGTGTCCCGGAGACGCCGTGAAAAAACTGCTGCTCCTGGTGACCTTCATTGGTATGGCTGCGGTCATCGGGGCGATCGTTGCCGGAAAGTATACCTTTGACGGTACGGTGGTCGATAATCCATATGAAAAAGGGCTTCTGTGGGATGCCGAGCAGAAAGAGCGGGAATCGTCAGGGTGGAATATCGACATCCAGCCCCCCTCTCCCGCGGTCGGCTGGAATGAAATGGGCATCCATGTCCGGGACCGGACCGGAAAGTCTCTTGCCGCTGAGGTGATGCTCACCGTCAGCAGGCCTTCGTCAAAAGGCTTCGACCGGCAATACAGGGCATTGCTGACGGAAAAAGGATCATACGCGGTGCAGGTTGATCTGCCGCTCTACGGATACTGGGACCTGGATATCCGGGTGACAGCCGAGGACAAGACGATCCTGTTCCACAGAACAGTATTTGCCCTTAAGGGTACCTGAGCCATGCGGGCCAGGCATGTCAGCGTTCTTCTGCTTTTTGTTCTCCTGTCGTCTGCCCGTGCTGCGATCTGTCCGGCAGCAGAGTGCGACGTCAGTCGTGGCGCCTGCATTGCCCTGACAGGCAGCACCACCGTAACGCTGGATATTTCTCCCAAACCCGTGAGCGCAATGAAAGAGCTGTTCTTCACCGTAACGGTAAAGGGCGCGAAGATACCAGCACCTCTCCTCCTTGTGCTTTCAATGCCCGGCATGTATATGGGCAGGAATGAGGTTGTATTGAAACAGGTTTCGGACGGTTCATTCACCGGCAGAGGAATCATCCCGCGCTGTCCGACCGGCAAGAAACTCTGGCAGGCAGACATTGCCCTCCCCGGGGGAGGCAATGTCTCATACCGGTTCCATGTCGATCACTGATTCGATCTATCTCCTGATGTTCGGCTCCGGCCTTCTGGGAGGCTTCGGCCATTGTGCCGGCATGTGCGGACCTGTTGTAGCAGCATATACCCTTGGAATCGGCCTGCCGGCAGGGCATATGCGAACGTACCCGCTTCCCCAGGTAATGTACAACGCCGGAAGGATCACCACATACAGCATTATGGGCGGTATCATGGGCATGACCGGATCGTTCGCAGGAATCGCGGCGTCCATCGAGCGCTTTCAGAACCTTACCATGGCAACTGTCGGATTGGTCATGGTCATACTGGGCCTGGCGTCAACTGACTGGTGTTCTCTCCCCAAAGGCAGCGCCGGCAGAAAAATCACTGCCCCGGTCTCCGCATTCGTGAGCCGCATCATCCGGTTCATCTCGGCAACACATACCACTGGCTCTGTCTACGTCATCGGCATGGTAACCGGCTTCATTCCCTGCGGCTTGTTGTATAGCGCGTATATCGCTGCCGCCGGCGCCGGTGCGACGGCCGGCAGCGCGGCGGAAGGCTTTCTCAGGGGCATGTCCATGCTTTTTCTGTTCGGCCTCGGCACAGCGCCTGCCCTTCTGCTCATTGGACATATCACGGCACGCAAAAGTGAATGGATACGGAAGAGACTGTACACGGTCTCTTCCCTCTTTATGATAGCTATCGGCGCTATCTTCATCTACCGTGCATTCAGCGGCTGACATGGCGCTGCAGACCTGCGATCACTGCCAGCTTGCCTTTCCTGAACGCGACGCTGTCAGCGAGACCGTAGACGGCAGGGAACGCGTATTCTGCTGCAGCGGCTGCAGGACAGTCTTCCTCCTGATCCGAAGCGAGGGACTTGATGCATTTTATCGCAAAAGAACATGGGATTCGCCCGGTCTGCCGGTCAATCAGCAAAAAAAGGTCGACGCAGGGCTGTTCACGGAGGACATGCGGCAGGCAGGGCAGGAGCAGGAGATCGACATCCTCATAGAGGGAATCCGGTGTGCATCCTGTGTATGGCTGAACGAGAAGTTTCTCGCCCGCACTGAGGGCGTCGCATATGCTCGGATCAATTATGCGACGCACAAGGCAAGGATTCGCTGGGACCCTGACCGCGTTACGCTTGACCGGATACTGAAACGGATCCAGTCAATCGGGTATGTCCCGCGTCCCCATCGCGAGTCAGCGCATTTCCGGCAGCAAAAGGCAGAGGCAAGGGACCTGCTGGTGAGGTTCGGCACAGCCGCGTTCCTCTCCTCGCAGCTCATGATATACAGCGTTGCCCTGTATGCGGGATATTTTCAGGGTATCGATCCTGCGACCAGGTCTGCCATCGAGTTCATCGCCATGGCGCTCACCATCCCGGTAATATTTTACTCAGGCATGCCCTTTATAAAGAATACCTTCATCGGCCTGCGTCATCTGCATTTCACCATGGACGCTCTCATCACCATCGGTTCCGGTTCGGCATTTGTCTACAGCGTGTACCAGATGGTTATCGGCGGAACAGTCTATTTCGACACTGCGGCAATGATCATTACGCTTATCCTTCTTGGCAGATACATCGAGACAACGGCAAAATGCCGGGCCGCAGAAACGATCGAGCGGCTTTCGGAACTGAGCCCCAGGGAGTCACGGGTACTGAAGCAAACCGGCGCGGCGGATCCCTTTTCGCAGGATACCGCGATGATACCGCTCGCTGAACTGAAGAAAGGAGACTGGGTGAAAGTACTCCCTGGTGAGCGTATACCTGCTGACGGCAGGGTCGTGCGAGGCGAGTCCGAGGCAGACGAATCACTCCTCACCGGAGAATCGCTTCCTGTTTTCAAAAGTCCGGGAAGCACTGTCATCGGAGGTGCCATAAACCTCTTCGGCACATTAATCTTTGAGGTCACGGGGACGGGCAAAGACACATTCTTGGCTGCGATTGTACAGTCTGTTGAAGATGCCCAGGCAAGAAAACCCCGTCTTCAGCTTCTCGCGGACCGGATCGTGGGATACTTTGTCCCTGCTATTCTGCTTCTCGCCGGCATCACGACAGCCGTATACCTCCTGAATGGCAGTCCTACAAACACTGCCCTTATGGCAGGGATATCCGTTCTGGTGATCGCCTGTCCGTGCAGCCTCGGTCTTGCCACGCCACTGGCGGTGCTGGTCTTCACGACGATGGCTTCAGCACAGGGAATCCTCATAAAAGGCGGAGACGTGCTCGAGAAGGCCAGCAGCATCGATCATGTCATCCTCGACAAGACCGGGACGCTTACCGAAGGCAGACCAACCCTCAGAGAAGTTATTGCCGTTGATCCTATCTTCGGAAAGGAATATCTTTGCAGGATGGCAGCATCCATTGAAAACCTGGCAGAACACAGCATAGGCCGGGCCATCACCGTGGCGTCCGACGGTCCTTTCCTTCCCGTACGTGATTTCAGGGTAGTCCTGGGGCGCGGCGTGAAGGGTACCATCGGGGACACGGAATTCTTGCTCGGCAACAGGGCCTTCATGCTGGACAGCAAGATCGCACTGCACGACCCGGTTACTGATTTTGATGAGATGGACCAGTCATACGAAAAGACAGGGAATACGGTAGTCTTTATGGGATGGGAGGGAAAGGTGCGGGCGCTGTTCATCATTACTGATATTCTCAGACAGGAATCTGCCGCTGCTGTCCGGGAAATTCTTGGCCTCGGCCGGGAGGTATCTCTGGTAAGCGGAGATAACCGGGCAACAACAGAGGCTGCAGCCGCGGCTGCAGGAATTCCGTCAGCTGTCCCGGAAATGTCTCCTCTGGAGAAGCGTGAGCTCATCCGGGGGCTGCAGGAAAAAGGTAAAAAGGTCATGATGATAGGAGACGGCATAAACGATGCACCAGCTCTCACGGAGGCGATTGTCGGTATTGCCATGGGAAAGGGAACGGACATAGCCAGGGAAAGCGCCGATGCAGTCCTCGTCAGAAATGATTTGACCCTCATACCCTCTATGATCCGTCTTGCCGGCAGGGCCTATAGCGTGATCAGACAGAACATATTCTGGGCCTTTTTCTATAATATCGTGGCGCTGCCGCTCGCCGTGTCAGGTATTCTGCACCCTATCATGGCTGCGGGAGCCATGGCAGCGAGTTCACTTTTTGTGGTGACCAATTCCCTGCGGCTCCGTAAAGGAGCAGATGCCTGATGTGGACTCTCGCTTTTCTTATCTTCCTTTCCCTGGTACTGGGTATCGGAGCCTGGCTCTTCTTTCTCTGGGCTGTCAAAAGTGGACAGTATGATGATCCTGAAGGGCCTAAGTACCGGATGCTTGAAGACGACGAGGATGAACCGGAGAAAAAAAACAGGGCATCCTGACGTAAGGCATGCCCTGTTTCAGCATCTTTCGAAAAACGGACTATTTTGCCGGAGCCGGCGTCTGGGCAGGCTGCCCTGAAGGCGCAGGCTGTATTGGCGGTGCTCCCTGAATGGGTCCTGTTGCTCCTCCGGGTATCGTGGTCTTCTGCTGCTGCGTTGCCGCAGGTATCTTGCTCAGCACCGACGTTTCCCGGCTGGTCACAATGGCCAGCAGAAAGGATGATATCATGAACAAAACAGCAGCAACCGTCGTAAGCTTGCTGAAAAACGTTGCTGCACCGCGTGCGCCGAATAGGGTCTGACTGGATCCGCCGAAGGCTGCTCCCATTTCGGCGCCCTTCCCTCCCTGGATGAGCACGATCACAATAAGGAATAAACAGACAGTCAGATGAACGATCAATATCAGTGTTGCCATTACTTCTCCTTTTTATAACAGACTAATTTCGCAAAGCTGTCCGGCTTGAGACTTGCGCCCCCGACAAGCCCTCCGTTGACATCCTGGCATGCCATGAGGCTTTTGACATTCTCAGGGGTAACACTGCCCCCATAGAGGATACGGATGTCTTCTGCAGTTTCGCCGTAACGTTTTCTCAGGATATCCCTGATGAAGGCATGTACTTCCTGAGCCTGCTCTGGTGATGCCGTCTTTCCGGTGCCGATCGCCCAGATCGGTTCATAGGCGACAACCAGGTTCCCCGCATCGATCCCTTCAAGCCCTTTTTCGACCTCGCGCCGGATAATATCAAAGGTCTTGCCGGATTCACGTTCCGCGAGCGACTCCCCGACACAGAAGATCACCCCCAGACCCGCCTTTTGGGCAGCCCCGGCCTTCCTGTTGACCACGGTGTCGTCTTCGTGGAAATACTGTCTTCTCTCGGAGTGGCCGACGATCACATGCTTGCAGCCGGCATCAAGCAGCATCGCCGGTGCAACCTCTCCGGTATATGCGCCCTTCTCTTCCCAGAAGATATCCTGCGCAGCGAGCTGGATATTTGTTGTTCCTATGGCATCGCCGGCCGCTGACAGCGCCGTAAAAGGCGGAGCGATGACAATATCAACATCAGTGACTTCCTTTACCGACGGGATAATATCACGCAGAAACTCCCGGGTTTCGGCTATGGTCTTGTTCATCTTCCAGTTTGCCGCCATAAAGTTCTTCATAGTCCGATATTGTAATTTATATGGAAAATCCCGTCAAGGCTTGCAGATTATGATAATAATTTAATTGGAATAACGCGCAGACATCTCACATAATAGTAGAGTGGACATGATGATCTCGGTGATCGTTCCCAACCATAACGGCAGTGCTACCATCGGCACCTGCTTGCATTCGCTCTTTTCTTCCCGGTATCAGGACTTTGAGGTGATTGTTGTCGATGACTGCTCGTCGGACAGTTCCATCGCTATTATCCGTCAGTTCCCCTGCCGCCTTATACGGCTCGAACAGAATGGCGGCGCATCGAAAGCCCGAAACACCGGGGCACGGGAAAGTCGTGGTGATGTGCTCTTTTTTATCGATGCTGATTGCGTGGTACAGGAAGACACCCTCGCACGCGTGGCTGAAGCCTACCGGAATGCCCCTCACAGCGTCACCGGTGGCAGTTACACACCTGTTGCCCATGACGATGGCTTTTACAGCACGTTCCAGTCGGTATTTATCAACTATTCAGAACTGAGAAATCCGGCCCCTGATTATATTGCCAGCCATGCCATGGTCATCGGGAAACGTGTTTTTGAAAAGAGCGGCGGTTTCGCTGAGGATTTCATGCCTATTCTGGAGGATGTCGAGTTCAGCCACAGGCTGAAAAGAGCCGGGGTCAGACTGTCCATGGACAGCGCCATTCTGGTGAGGCATATCTTCCATTTTACCCTGACAAAATCCCTGCGAAATGCCGTGAAAAAATCCAAATACTGGACAGGTTATTCACTCGGCAACAGCGACCTTACGAACGATTCGGGAACGGCATCACGCGAACTAAAGTTCAATGTGGCATCTTCATGCATGTCCTGGATTCTGCTGCTTTGTTACCTGATTTCCCGGGAGAGCTTTTTCCTGTTCTGCATGCTGATCGTCACCACGCTGAATATCATCTCCAGCAGAGGTCTCCTTCATGCCTTTTTCCGGGCTAAGGGCTGGCCCTTCGGAATCCGCGCTGCCCTCTACTACTGCGTTATTTATCCGTTGCCTATTGTTGCAGGGAGTATATCCGGTACGCTCTTCTATGTTCAGACCCGCCGAACAGCGCCATGATGTATTCACCCTTTCGCCATATTAACGCAGTCTTCAGCAAGAGGCACCCGATCCATCTCACCTTTTTCGTCACCCGGCAGTGCAATGCCGCGTGCCCGTTCTGTTTCTATCTCAGGACAGCCGATACCTGCCAATCGCCTGCAGATGAACTCTCGCTTGCGGAGATCAGGAAAATATCCCTGTCCTTCGGGGACCTGCTCTGGCTGGCTTTTTCGGGGGGGGAAATATATCTCAGGGATGATCTTCCTGAGATCAGCAGGGTCTTTTATACGAACAACCGTCCTGCGATCATGCTCTTTCCCACGAACGGTCTCCTACCCGGGAGGATCAGGGACATGACTGAACAGATTCTCAGGGACTGCCCCAAGAGCGTCATTGCGGTAAAGCTGTCGCTGGACGGTCTGCATGAAGACCATGACCGCCTCCGCAGAACGCCCGGGAGTTTTGCCAAGACTATGGAGACATACGGGCAGCTCAGCGAATTACTCGACCGGTACCCTCATTTTGAGCTGGGGGTGAACACGGTCTTTTGTTCAGATAACCAGGATCAGATGGACAGCATTATCGATTTTGTCAGCGACATGGAGGACATAAAGACCCATACGATATCCCTGGTGCGCGGCAACCTTGCCCAAAGGTCTTTTACGGCGATAGACCCCGGTAAATACCGTCATGCCATAGAACGTCTCGAGGAGAACCTCAAAACAAAGGATTCGTCCAGGACGTACCGTTTCAGAGGAGCCCGTATCAAAGCAGCGCAGGACGTCCTGCAGCGCAACCTGATCTCCCGGACCCTCGACGAGGGCAAGAGACTGATCCCCTGTTACGCAGGAAGCCTGAACCTGGTGCTCACGGAGTCCGGTGAGGTCTATCCCTGCGAAATTCTCGGCAGGGGTCTCGGCAATATACGGGATCACGGATACAACATCCAGCGGCTTCTCCTCTCCGACAGGGCAAAGGCGGTCCTGAACAGCATCAGCGACAGTCAGTGCTATTGCACCCACGAGTGCAATCTCATGACGAATATCCTCTTCAACCTGCGGCTCTATCCCACCCTGGCCCGTGAATATCTCTATATAAAGTAGATGCATAAAGACGTTGTCATCATCGGTGCAGGGGCATCAGGGCTCAGTTGCGCGATCGAAGCAGGCAGACGGAACAGGTCGGCGGTCATTATAGATCATGCCCCGAAAACAGGAAGCAAAATAAGAATTTCCGGAGGAGGAAGATGCAACTTCACCAACCGGCATGTGTCTGCTGATAACTATATTTCCCAAAACCGTCATTTCTGCAAGTCCGCACTATCGCGGTGCACCCCGGATGACATTATAGGTCTTCTCGCGAAGCACCGGATATCCTATCATGAAAAAGAATCCGGCAGACTTTTTTGCGATGCATCCTCATCAGCTATCATCAATATGCTGGGGAAAGAGTGCAGGAATGCAGGGGTCGAGATCAGGTTAAACTGTCCGGTCAGCACCCTCCACAAGGACAGGGACTTCATCATCACCACAAAAGATGGTCAATACCGCTCACGCTCGCTGGTCATTGCAACCGGAGGGCTTTCATGGCCAAAGACCGGGGCAACAGACTTCGGGTTCAAGGTCGCGGAACAGTTCAGCATCAGCATGATACCACTCAGACCAGGCCTTGTTCCGCTGGTCTTTTCAGGGAAGGACCGGGAATTCTGCCGAAGTCTGAGCGGTATATCATGTAACGCAGAGGTATCCTGCGCCTCAGCGTCCTTCCGCGGCAGCATCCTCTTTACCCACCGCGGCATGAGCGGTCCGGCCATCCTGCAGGCCTCCTCATACTGGAACGCAGGGGACATGCTTACCATCGACCTGCTCCCGGACATGGATGCATGCGAACTTCTTCTCCATCACCGGAAGAGCAGAAAGGAGATCCAGAACCTCCTTTCCCTGTTCCTTCCTTCGCGCTTTATCCAGGCCTGGTGCAGAAAATATCTTCAGATCAAGCCACTCTGTCAGTTCACGGATAAAGAGCTGCAGGAGGCCGGCCATAAGCTCCGTTCCTGGCAGGTGCGCCCTTCCGGCACCGAAGGATATGATGTTGCAGAGGTTACAGTCGGCGGGATCGACACGAATGAGCTGTCATCCAGGACCATGGAAGCGAAAAAGGTGCCCGGCCTGTTTTTTACCGGTGAAGTGCTTGATGTGACCGGGCATCTCGGCGGCTACAATCTTCACTGGGCCTGGGCATCGGGCCGCGCAGCAGGGCAGCATGTTTAAGGCGCCATTAATTGTCCTTGCTTCAGCATCACCCAGGAGAAAAGAGCTTCTTGCGCTTGCCGGCCTGAAGTTCACGGTGGATGCAGGCGATTATGAAGAAGACCTTGGTCTCAACCTCAAGCCCCACGACCTTGCAAAATTCCTTTCGCGGGAAAAGGCCCGGGCAGTGTCGCACAAGTACCGGAATGCACTCATCATAGCTGCCGACACATTTATCGTCTTCAGGAACGAGCTGATGGGAAAACCCCATACGGAAAAGGAGGCGGCACGTATGCTCACCCTGCTCAGCGGAAAGTCCCATGCCGTCATCACCGGATACACCGTCCTCGACACGAAATCGGGAAAGACCGTATCCCGTTCCGTCGAAACAAAGGTCTGCTTCAAGCAGCTGTCTCCTGCGGAGATCAGGGCCTATGTGAAGACAGGGGAACCTCTCGATAAGGCAGGGGCATACGCTATACAGGGCAGGGGTTCACTGATCATCAGGAAGATCGAAGGTGATTACTGTAATGTCATCGGTCTGCCCCTCGCAGCCCTTTCGGATACACTGCGGAGCTTCGGCCTGCGCCTCCTTTAGTCCATCTTTTCCCATAAAGCCCCATTTTCGTGACAGCCCGTGATACCTGCTACGGAATTGAAGTCTGCACAGGAAATGCACTTCTTCGGGTCTGCCCCCGCAATTGCCAATTTACTCATGCTATACTCATCACGACGGACGATGCCGGGGTTGAAGATATGATCCAACAGACATGTAACATGCAAATAAATTGATCTGTTCATGGACAGGAGAACATTCATACGAAGAGTTCTGCAAGGCGAACGAAGCGATCGTCTGCCGCGCGCAATATTCGGTGCAGGACTCTGGTCATTCAGGCAGACTGGCCTGAGAATCGCGGATCTGGCAGGAAATCCGCATCGCTTTGCGGAAGTCCTGGCAACCTTTTTCTCCGAATTGGATACGGATATCATATTTGCCGGGTCGGGACTCAATTCCTTTCCGGCCGAGGCCATAGGCGGCAAGCTTGCCTTTCGTGAAGAACAGGCCCCGCTCCTCTCCTTTCCCCTCATCCAGAAAAGTGAAGATGCGCGGTACCTTGAAAAGATAACGCTTGCCGACTCTCCTCATTCCCTTGCGCTTCAGGAGATGATTTCGCACCTGAGGGAGAGCCTCCCTGACCGCTATCTCTGTGCAACTTCATGGGGGCCGTTCACCTGGGCCATGATCCTCTGTGACTGGAATCTCCTCCAAGAAAAGATTGCGACGGACGCGTCTTTCGTCCGAGCCGTATGCGAACTGGGTGTACGTCTCTCCTCGGCCCTCCTGGCGCCCCTCATGGAACAGGGACTCATTGACGGTGTTTCCATACCCGATGGTGCCGTTACGCTGGTACCTCTCGATCTGTACCGCGATGTAATCCTCCCCTACGAGCGAAGGCTCTTTGACCAAATACGGCAACAGGGTTTCGGCTGCTTCCTTCACCAGTGCGGCAATATCAGCTCGCAGGTAGAACTGTACCCTGAAACCTATGCTGACTGCATTTCCGTAGATGCCAGTGTGCCCATCGGTGAAGCATACCGGCTCTACAACAGGAGACTGGTTACGGCCGGCAATGTGGATGTGATCAACACCATATTCGGCGGTGACCCTGCGCAGATCTGCAAAGCAGTTTCTGACTGCGTTGCCCAGATCCCCGATCCCTTCCTTAATTATATCCTTATGCCTTCCTGCGATCTCCCGCCCGATACGCCGCTGCTCAATGTACGGGAATTCCTCGCATGTGCTGACAGTGCCACGGATAAACAAGCCACGTGAGCTGATTTTCTCCTGCAAACTGCGCTGCAGGTATACCCGCTGTATCTGCATCGCTGAATCTGATACCATAGGTGACCGGACCCTAGGTACTGCATCGCGTAATAATGCAAAGAGAGGATATCATGTCATGAAGACAAACAGACTGCACAGGATTCTATTCATAATACCTTACCTGCTCATGTTCGTTCTGTCCTGCCCTCCCATGACGAGCGAAGCCGCTGATATTACAGGAACCAAATGCAAACTTCAGTTCAGCATCCAGGGATGGTC
>QKDO01000082.1 GCA_003252075.1 Nitrospirota bacterium | reverse complement strand
TCTGAAGATGCCCGACAGGGAACAGCCGCTGTATGTGATGCCCGTCGGCAGAAGGAAATGAAGAATCTTGCTCCCGACTGAACAACAGCGGGCGGTCTTACAGCAGCAGGGTCGGCTGTGCGTACGCCAAAGCCGCACCCGTTGTTTCTTCCGCACTCTTTTTGCATAATGTTGCAGGAGAAGGTAGCCCTATCGCTAGAGCGACCTGTCCTCGATCTCGGCGATGTCGTCGGCACTGAGCTGCAGCTCTGCAGCGCGCATGACGCCCTCTGCCTGCTCTGCGCTTCGCACACCAACAATCGCCCCAGTTACCGCGGGATTGCGCAGTGTCCAGGCAATTGCCACTTCGCCGGGTGTGCGGCCGAGTCTGCCGGCTATTCGCCGGAGTCGTGCGACAAGGGCCAGATTCCAGGAGAGGTTCGGCTCATGGAATTCAGGGCTGCGTTTCCGCCAGTCGTCCCCGGGCAGATTCGCTGCCCGTTCCGCAGTCATGGCGTCGGCGAGGAGCCCCGACGCCATAGGCGCGTATATGATCACGCCGATCGCATGCTGCCTGCACCAGGGTAGTATCTCTGTCTCGATATCGCGCCGGATGAGTGAATAGGGTGGCTGAAGAGAGGTAATGTCTGCGATTGCCCCGGCGCGCTCCATCTGGGACACCGTGAAATTCGACACCCCGATCCAGCGCACTTTGCCTTCTTCTTTGAGTGCGGCCAAAGCGGCCTATCCCTCCTCGATCTCCGCATCTCTTTCTGGCGGCCAATGCACCTGGTAGAGGTCTATCACGTCCGTGCGAAGCCTGGCCAGGCTGCCCTCACATTCCTTGCGAACCGAGGCGGCGAAGGGCCTTCGTGAGAGATGCCCCGCTGCATCCCATATCAAGCCGCGTTTCGTGAAAACGAGGGGACGCTGTCCCTTCCATCCGTCGAGCGCCCGGGCAACGACCTCCTCGGCATGGCCCAAACCGTAGACCGCGGCAGTGTCGATCCAATTCACCCCGAGTTCGAGGGACCGAAGGATAGCAACGATAGAATCGTTGTCATCATAGCCGCGCTCTGTTTCCTGATTGATCGCCTCGGCCTTGAACTCCTTACTGATTCCGGCCCGACAGTGACACCTCCACCGCAGCTTCCCATCGCAGGGTTAATCGGGGCTATCAAATCGTGGGAATGCCAACAATCGCCCTGCCCACAATCACGGGGCTCAGTTGAGAGTTCCCGTAGTTGAATTCTGATGAAGTCTTCATTCTTATCGACTGCGACAGAATTGTTATTGCTTTGTGACCGTATCGTGATTTTTTACTGTTATCTTGGTATTAAGCAGTACCCATTGGTATCGTGTTGAAATTCATTGGTGAAATTTAGCCGGGAAGTAAGCGTTAGCCAGCGCATGCGAACTCTCTTTGTTTGACTCGGTGACATTTAGTTCGCGCAGTAAGGAGGCGAAATAGGAGGTGATGAAGAAAGGAAGAGTGAGAGGAAGACGTTCATAAGAGATGAAGACGGGGTGGATATTTAGAAAGAACTTAAGAAAGACCCATAAACCCTTTACCCCCAAAAGAGATATATCACCGAAAGGAGAGACAGAATGCTCAAGAACATAACCGTAGCAGTTATAGCAGTAGCGACATTGATGATGTCGGCAGTCGCAGTCCCTGCGGAAGGCCTGCCGGGCAACGGCGTGGTCGGGGCTGTGTACGCCATGACCAATGACGTCACCGGCAATGAGGTGGTCGTTTTCACTCGTGATGCTGAAGGCATCCTGACAAAAGCGGCTTCAATAACAACAGAGGGTACTGGTTCCGGCGGTGGGCTTGACCCTCTGGCCTCTCAGGGGTCCCTCGTGCTCAGCAAGGACCACAGATGGCTGCTGGCTGTTAATGCAGGAAGTAATGAAATTTCCGTCTTCCGGGTACTGCCGCACGGGCTGGATTTGATAGACAAGGTTGATTCAGGAGGAGTATTCCCTGTAAGTTTAACCATCTTCCACGACCTTGTTTACGTTCTCAACGCCGGGGGCTCTCCTAACATCACGGGCTTTTATCTGAGCCACAAAGGCACATTGACGCCTCTTGCCGACTCTACACGATCGCTGGGAACCGGGGGTTTTGCCCAAGTGGGGTTTGACCCGCAGGGCGGGGGATTGGTAGTAACGAACAGAGCAGACAATACGATTCTTGTTTATCCGGTGGGCCGAGATGGATTGCCAGCCGTGAATCCAGCCACTTCACCGTCGCATGGTCTTGTCCCCTTTGGATTTATCTTCGATGAGCAGGGGTACCTGTTGGTGGCTGAAGCAGGGAGTGGCGCAGTCTCATCTTATAAAATGCTGCACGACGGGACTTTGAAGGTGATAAGCCAGTCGGTAACCAATGGACAAGCAGCAACGTGCTGGATAGCCGGAAACAAGCGTGGAAACGTCTTTACTGCCAACACCGGCAGTCAGACCATTTCCGCGTATCAACGCAAGGCCGGAAATGGCAAACTTGTGCTGCGTAATGCGACTTCCGGTGTTGGCAACAGACCTATCGACATGGCCATCTCCGTGAATGGCAGGTTCCTCTATGCCTTGGATCCAGCTGACGGAGCTATAGACATGTTTCAAATTGAACGCGACGGCAACTTGATAGATCTGGGGACAGTCGTTGGTGGGCTTGCCATTTTTGCGCAAGGCATTGCTGCCCGCTGAAGTCGGTATAGTTTCAGGGCACACAGTTATGCGGTGTATCATTCTCTATAGGGACGAACCTGTGAGAGGTCCCCATTCCTCACTGCACATGCAACTGCATGGCAGAGGATGACCTTTCTCTCCCGTCATTCTTTGCGGTCAGGGAGAACAGAGTGACGAGCACAGGGAACGCGAGATGATTGCTCTGGATTGTATGAAAAACCGGATCACTCTGTTTTTGGCTCTTATTGCCGTGATGCTGTTGCTCTTTTCAGTGTATGGAATTTCTTATGCAGAAGATGCAAGAACATCCATGGCAGTTTTTTATGTGACATGATTTGATGCCGGCAAGGAGGCCCTGGACGGGCTGAAAGGTGTGACGAGAGTTGAGAATGGCTTTCGCTACTTTCAGGAGACAAACACTGTCTATTATGATCCGGCAGTGATTACAATCGGAGAAATGGAGACGGCATTAATGAAGGCCGGTACGTATCTGGGAACGGCTAGATAGCTAAGAACTGTCAACAGTAAAAAGGCCAAATATTTCACATATCACAGTTCCATACGTGATTCGCTGTCTCTGAGAGGAGGCGATAGGAGCGATCTTCAGAGGGCATAGTTGAAAAAAAGGAGAGCGGATAACGTTCTTTCTTGAAAGTCTGCCGGCAGAGTAAGAGAATAATGTAATATTTTGGTAAAGGTACAAGAAGGAATTGCCATGAAAAAGGCCTTTATACTAGCTGCAGGAGTTATTACCACCATGGCCTTGATGTTTTCTGTGGGAGTGAATTTTGTGCAGACTGCAGAAAGGATTATGGACAAAGATATGACGATGAAAGAAGCCGACATGATGACAGAAAAAAGCCAAAAGATGATGGACAAGGGCAAAATGATGAAAGAGGGTGATTTGATGTGAAAGAAGGCCAGATGATGATGGATGAGGGCAAGAAGAAGGTCATGACGGATTAGTGCAATCCATCTGCACATGGCTTCCTTGCGGCACAAAAAGTCCTGTCTTATGGGACGTGCATAAAGAGAGTATTGGGAAAACCGAAATGGGTCTGGAACAGTTACCGAGAATCGCCCGGGGAAAGAATTTCGTTGATACCATAAATTTCCCGGAGAGAAGTGTGCCACGAAAGACACACAATATTTCAAATGGCGCAGTCATTTCGGATCGATTGCAAAACCTGACGCCGATGCTGGGGACTACAATACCGTCCGGCAATTGCGTAATCGGCGGGGAAGCTTTTCCCGGGCGGTAAGGCATAAATGCGGAATTGACAGCGAAGGTAAAGGCTGGTAGTCTCTTTTTCTCATGGAAGAACTGTTGCGAGCATTTCCGATGGTGAAAGAAAAGCTCTATTTTGTGAAGGTAAAGACTGTGCGAGCTGATCTGGAGGTTTTTGATGGTCACAAATAAGATGACATCTTCGCATTTTTTTGTCATCATTGTTTGTACCAACCCAGACACCCTCACACCTTCTTGCTGAGGGTCGCACAGGGGAGGAGATTCCCGACCGCGGGAATGACACATAATAAGGAGGCATAACATGAAATACTTGACCGTATGCTCGGGATTCCTGCTGACCAGCCTCATCGTTGGAGGTATGGTCGTTTCGTGCAGCTCAGGAACGCCGGCGGAGAAGACCGTCGTATCAGCGCCTGCGATGATCAAGGTCTATTCCGCCGAAAAAGGAGGCTATGTCATGAGCGAAACTGTTACCAAGACCGAAGAGGAGTGGAAAGAACAGCTGACATCCGAACAGTTCCACATCCTACGGGAAAAGGGGACTGAACGGGCTTATAGCGGAAAATACGCTGACTATCACGAGCATGGCATTTACCGGTGTGCGGCCTGTGCACTCGATCTGTACAGGTCGGAAGACAAATACGATTCCGGTACCGGCTGGCCGAGCTTTACTGCACCAATAGCCCCGGAGAACGTCAGTACCAGACCGGACAACAGCTTCTTCACACACCGCACAGAGGTGCTCTGCCGCCGCTGCAGCGGCCATCTCGGCCACGTATTTAACGATGGCCCGAAACCGACAGGTCTGCGCTACTGCATGAATTCAGCTGCCCTGCAATTCGTGCCAACCAAGAAATAGTCCGGTTATCCGGGAGGAGACACAATGAAAATGCTTATTATCGCTCTGGCAGGATTGTCAGTCATGCTTATGGCGGTCACCACTGTTATGGCTGTAACTGATCTTGAGAAAGCCACCTTCGCCGGCGGCTGCTTCTGGTGCATGGAACATCCCTTCGATGAGATCCCAGGCGTGGTATCGGTCACATCCGGGTACACGGGCGGGCAGAAAATGAACCCAACCTATCAAGAGGTCTCGGCCGGAGGAACCGGGCACGCCGAGGCAGTTCAGATCGTCTATGACCCGGCAAAGGTAACCTACGAAAAGCTCCTGAATGTCTTTTGGCACAATATCGACCCGACCACCAGGGACCGGCAGTTCTGTGATTCAGGACATCAGTATCGAAGCGCCATCTTTTATCATAATGAGGAACAGCACCGTTTGGCGCTGCAATCGAAGGCACTGCTGGAAAAGGACAAAACCTTCAAGGAAGCTGTCGTAACTGAGATTGTGCAAGCCACAGAGTTTTATCCTGCCGAGGATTATCATCAGCACTATTACAAGAAAAACCCGATCCGTTACAAATTCTACCGCACAACCTGCGGTCGCGATAGGCGTCTCAAGGAGCTGTGGGGAGGTGAGGCAGGTCATTGACAGTGACTGATCAGGCCAGCGTAAACTTCCCCGCCGGTAGACACCTGATAGGTAGAGCGTTCCGGCGAAATAACGACCAGGATCTTCTGACGATGAAGGCGTGATCACCGAAACACAGAGCGCGCCGTAACTGAAGGAGTTTGTGAGCCATCGTGGCCGGTTGAGACAGAATGTACGGACCATTTGAGCTTGCGATATTTCACGTTCCATAACCTGTGTGCTTTTGGATCAACAGCGAAGTGGCACAGAGGCGAAAGTCTTTTCGTCACGTTCTTAGCCGGCATCTATCTGCCTTTATTTGTGATCTTTTTGTGATAATTGATGAGTATACTGGTACTGTAGGCATTTTATATTGCAGGGTACGGATCGATGGGAAAGAATATACTGATAATAGAGGACAACAGGGAACTCGCCCAGCTTCTTCAGCTGCACCTCCGCGATCTATCCTTCAGTGTTGACATTGCACTGGACGGTGTCTCGGGGATTGCAAAGGCCGAGGCAAAAGTCTACGACCTGATCATCCTCGATCTGATGCTCCCCGGTCTTGACGGCCTGGAGATATGCAGACGCCTGCGCAGCGGTCTCTCTTATGTGCCCATTCTGATGCTGACCTCGAAGTCCTCGGAGCTGGACCGTGTGCTTGGTCTTGAACTCGGCGCAGATGATTATGTGACCAAACCGTTCAGCATCATGGAGCTCATGGCAAGGGTAAAGGCGGTCTTTCGCAGAATGGAGAGCATCCGGCATGCGGATAATCAGGACATATCGGAGATCATCCATTCGGGTGATATGGTGATCGATACGACAAAGCGAAGTGTCATACTGGACGGCAGGGTCGTCGATCTCACCGCAAGGGAATTCGATCTGCTCTTGCATTTTGCCCGGAATCCCGGTCGTGTCTACAGCCGGTCTCAGCTGCTGGACAAGGTCTGGGGATATGGACATGAAGGGTATGAGCATACGGTGAACTCGCATATAAACCGACTCCGTTCCAAGATAGAAAAAAACCCTGCCCAGCCATGCTACATACGTACGGTCTGGGGTATTGGCTACAAATTTGCCGATTTCGGGCATGAAAGTGACTCATGCTGAGATCGCTCTATTCCAAACTAGCGCTGGTCCTGCTGGGACTGTTTTTCTTAATAGGAATATCTTTTGTCATAATCAGCGTCTTTATTACTGAGAAATATCAGCAGGAAGTTAACCAGAAGCTTAACCGCGGACTGGCCGGACTCATTGTTTCGGAAAAAATCATCCTGCAGGACAAGCGGATTGATCAGGAGGCACTTAAGGAGATCTTTCATATGCTGATGGTGATCAATCCGAGCATAGAGATATATCTCCTCGATCCTGAGGGGAATATCCTCGCTTTTTCCGCGGAACCGGGGAAGGTAATGCGCAAGAGAGTTGATCTGGCTCCAATAATAACATTGATCGATGGAAACCCCGTGCTTCCGCTGCTTGGGGACGATCCCCGTGATACAGGGGGAAAGAAGGTGTTCACCGCAGCGACCATCGCTCCGCGGGGCAAACTTGAAGGCTATCTCTATGTCATTCTTGGCGGCGAAAGGTACGACAGCATTATTCAGATGATCCAGGGGAGTTACATTCTGCGGCTGAGCATCTGGGTGGTAACGATAAGTCTGCTTGTTGCGCTGGCTGCGGGATTGCTCATATTTGCCTTCCTGACAAGAAGGTTAAAGCGTCTTACTGCGGTAATGGACGGATTTGCAGACGGTACTCCTCCGGATAAACTCGACATCCCCCAAAGTTCTCATGAACAGTCCGCCGATGAGATCGACAGGCTTGGTGCAACGTTCAGGCAGATGACTGAGCGTATTAGCCAGCAGATGGAAAAGCTGGAAAGATCCGATACCATGAGACGTGAGCTCGTGGCAAATGTATCTCATGATCTTAGGACCCCCCTGGCCACACTGAGAGGGTATATGGAAACGCTCCTCATGAAGGATGAAGGCATGTCAGCGGAGGAAAGGAGGAATTATCTGAAGATAGCTGTTCGTCATTGTGAGCGTCTCGGCAAATTAATCGCCGACCTCTTTGAGCTGACCAAGCTTGAGGCGCAGGACACGGTTGTACACCCCGAAGCATTCAGTTTAAGCGAGCTGGTCCAGGACGTTGTACAGAAATTTGAGCTGGCCGCCCGGGAAAAGAACATGCATATCATAACGAATATCGGAAAAGAACTGCCTTTCGCTTATGCCGATATTGCCCTGATCGAACGGGTGCTCGAAAACCTCATCGAGAACGCCGTTCGCCATACCCCGGAAGATGGTTCAGTCAGCATTGTAATGAACCATGAGGATAAGCATATCCAGGTCAGGATAAGCGATACGGGATCCGGTATCGCCGAGAAGGACCTTGAGAGAATTTTTGACCGCTTCTATCAGCCGGACGGGATCAGGAAGGGAAAGACAGGTCATTCCGGACTGGGCCTTGCGATTACAAAACGCATCCTGGAAATGCACGGTTCTTCTATCCAGGTCCGGAGCGCGCTCAATTCCGGGACCTCCTTCACGTTTGATCTCCCTGTAAGCCCTCAGATCGCTCTGCATATAAGAAATATTTCTTGCTCCAAACTGTAATGCAAACGTTGTACCTTCGTGCTAGTTTTTGATCAAATGCTGTCATTGGCTGAGCATGAGGGATTCGGGACTGTTCTTTAACGGACTGATTTCTCAGTCAGGCGGAAGGCGAATAAGCAGGAACGGAGGAGATACTTCACAATTCAATTGGCCATGTGAGAAGACACCGTCCCTGCGCGATTGAGAAAACAACATTCTCCCGCGGTGTTGACTGACCGGCCTGCGCGGCAATGAACCCTTTAGTCAGGGGAGTGGGTTCATTTGCCTATGTCGGCTTAAGGCAAAGTAGCGGCACTATGGGTGACGGTAAAAATATATCTGTCTCACTCTCAGTTTCGCACCTTTTCTCCATTTCTTCTGAAGCACTTCTTTTTGCAGACAAACCACAGTTCATCAGTGGTCTTCAGGTGCCAGCTCGTGGGTTGTCCCTTGATGGGGTAATCCGTACGATCCCCTTTTCCCCGGGCTGTCCCTCAACAGCATAGCGGTATGGGTGAAAGAGTCCGATGACCCAGAGATTGGTGAGGAGGTGGTCAGTCACCGCGTCGGTAGTAAAGGAGGAATCGCTATTGGACAGCGCGAGGTACAACACGATCTGGTCCGCGAGGTGCCTGTCGAGGGCTGTTCCTGACCGGTAATAGGTGATGAGCTCGCCTGCAGCTTCGTCGCCCACTGCCTCTGCCCTTTTGCCCCGGCTGCCGAGAGCAGAAAAGCCGGCAAGAGAACTCGCGGACCGGCATTCAAGGTAGACAAAAGTACCCTGGCCGTAGGCCGGAACGCTGATTGCATCAATGGCTGGTTTGTCTGCAAGCTCACTGGCGGTTGCGGAAAGTCTTGCGAGTGCGGCCTTTTTCTGCCTCTCGGCAATGGAAATCGGAAGGCCTCCGACGCCTGAACACCCGGCTAAGCTGCTGACCGCCCCTCTCTCCATCAGGTCGAGGGATCCGATCTCGTCAGCCGGAAAGATATCCCCCCGTATCCTTCCCCCTCCTTTCGGGTAAAACCCGTATGTTTCGATGGAGAGACGGACTTTGATGCCGAGGCGCTCGAGAAAGGGGACAAAGACGCCTGAAAGGAAATGAAACGGCGGGCTAAAGGGCACGTGGGTCCCTCCGGTTACGGTAACGGAAGACCTTTTGCCGGCAAAGAGCAGGGCGGGGATGAGCGTCTGCAGTACGAGTGAGGTAGAACCTGCTGTGCCTATATGAAAGGAGTATGCCCCTCCCCGCGGCTCTCCCGGGTTGAAGACGAGCTCTGCAGATCCCGGGCTGTCTCCTTCCACCTTAGCTTCAGAAATAAGGCGGGCAGCGCTGACACAGGTAAGGTGCTGTGGCATAAGGCCGGGCTTTCTGCGGCCTTTTCGTATATGGTACATCCGGAAGGGCTTTCCGAAGAGGCATGAAAGACCGAGCGCTGTCCTGATGATCTGTCCTCCTCCCTCTCCATAACTGCCGTCGATCTCGATCATAGGAATATCGTACCACTGAAAATGCCATTTTCAGCCGATCTTTCCTCTGCTACAATGTATTCATGCCTGAAATCCGGATCGGTTGCAGCGGGTTTAATTACCGCGACTGGAAGGGGGATTTTTATCCCGGAGATCTCCCGCAAAAACGATGGCTTGCATATTACTGCACGGTGTTTAAGACTGTCGAACTGAATGTCACCTTTTACCGGCTTCCGCTCGCGAAGACTGTCGAAACATGGCGCTCGGAAACTCCCCCTGATTTCACGTTCTCATTAAAAGGCAGCCGGTTCATTACCCACATAAAAAGGCTCCGGGACCCTGAAGAGCCTTTGGATCTGTTCTTTGATCGGGCGCTGCACCTGAAGGAGAAGCTGAGGGTAGTGCTATGGCAGTTCTCTCCCGGGTTTCGGGTAGACCTCGAACGGCTGAGTAGATTTTTGAAATTATTGGGAAACTATCCGGTACGCAACACGCTCGAATTCCGCCATGAGAGCTGGATTACCGGGGAAACCATAGACCTCTGCAAAAGGAGCAGGGTCAGCCTCTGCATGGCGGACTGGCCTGAATTTCTCGATGACCTTCCGGTCACGGCCGACTTCGTTTATATCAGAAGACACGGTGAAGGTGGGAACTATGACACGAATTATGCCAGACCTGCCCTGAGAAAAGATTCACAGCGCCTGAAGAAGTACCTGAAGGGCGCTAAGGATGTATTCATCTATTTCAATAATGATTTCCATGGATACGCTCCACGGAATGCGCGGGAACTGAAGGAGATGCTGTGATGAGAAACCAGGGCATCTCCGCGGAAACGCAAAAGCAGAGGCAATACCTGCCAGGCTATCTGATCACTGCATCTGTAGACAGCCTGTCGATCATGATCTTGACGAAAGACTGTATGAGCTCCTGGTTCACGCCCGATATCTCCGTCTCAGAACGGGCCGACCATATCAGTTTGTCATTCTTTACGTCATAGATGTTTGTTTCTGCGAAGGCGTAAATGTCTTGAACCATGTATCCGGGTGTATAGGCGTACTGGTAGTAACCGCCCCAGGAACGGTAATATCCGGGAACAACGTAGGCCTGTCCCGGAACATAGGTCTGCACGGTTCTCTTGTCAACGAGCCGCGTCACAAGGACGTAGTCCGTTCCGAGGTTCTTGAGTCTAGACGCCACGAGGTCCTTGTCGGACTGATCATCCACCGGGACCACGGTGTAGCCCGGCACCGCTTCAACGCCGCGGGCCCTTAATTGCCGGGCGAACTCATCTTCAAAAGAGTTCCTGATGGCGGGTGTCTTGAATATGCCGATGACGGCCATCTTCCTGACCGGACCCGTAAAGGACTCATCTTTCCAGACAGCGGTAACTATCGTTGTAGCGCACGATGTGACCAGAAAACTGCCCAGGATTATTAGGCAGCACAGCAAGGGTGCACGTTTCATGCGATGAAACCTCCTCAAAAAATATTTCACTGCCGGGGTCAGGCACCGCTGTATATATAGTACACATTACATCTGTTTCAGGTGAAATTCAATATGATAGTGCAGACATATTACTGCTGGCATGATTTCCTATTAAACGCATATCCGGCCGGTATCTGGCGACGCGTCACCGCTGTCCCAGGGCTTAGACCAAAGAGACAGTAATACCGCTGTATCGGCAAATGACAAGAAACCGGATCGCTGCGAAGGTAAGGGCAGACAGGTTCAGGCAGGTTTTCGATACCTGGCTTCCATGGTTATTAAGAGATTATAATAGATCGGATGCTCATTGACCAGCGTCATGGAGAATGGAGAAAAGGAGGGTGCGTCCATGATTGATAAACCTGCCTATCGCCTCTATGACCGGAACGGTGCAGAGATTCGCTATTATGCCATGCTTGATCATC
>QKDO01000026.1 GCA_003252075.1 Nitrospirota bacterium | reverse complement strand
GATGAAGCTTTCAATCCCAATCTTGCCGATGTCGTGAAGGATTGCCGCATGTTCAAGGAGCTCAAGTTCCTTGAAGTCAAGGCCGATAAAACGGCCGAGCTCAAGCGTGAGATACTTGACCCTTTCGGAATGACCACGCGTATAGATATCACTAGCCTCCAGTGCGTTGACCAGCGACTGGATCGTAGAAAAATAATTTCGCTTTACGCTTTCATAGAGCGAGGCATTTTCAATGGCAACAATAGCCTGATTTGAGAGAGTCGTCAGCAACTCCATGTCATCATCATCAAGCCTTGTTCCCTCGGTCCCGGACTCCATGATCAATGCTCCGATGGCCTGACCTTTTATCCTGAGCGGGACGCCGATATAATGCAGGAGGGACGCTTCATGGTGGACGATCACGGGTTTCGCCTGTTGAATTATGTCCGCGTAGTGCGCCTCAAATCCAGGGGGCAATTCCGTCAGGGTCTCAATGCCGAGGCCCCGTCGGTACTGGATAATAAGGGGGTCTTTGCCGGTCTGTGTAACATGCAGCAGAGAGGTGTCGATATTGAACAGGTCGGCCCCGGTGCGCGTGATGATCTTCATAATCTCTTCGGTCTCGATGATCGACGTGAGAAGGCGTCCGATGTGATTCATCTTCTTGAGCCGCTCAATTGCCTGTTCGAGATCCTTGTTCTTCCCCTTCACTTCGCGGGACAGCGTGCTGATTGCCCTGTTTGCCGTCTCGAGCTCTTTCAATCTGAACTCCAGCTGTTCGTTCAGTTCCTCAACCTTGTTCTTGTGTTCGAGGTCCATTTTGATCTTCGAAAGCTCCCGTTCCTTTGATAAGCTCTTCTTATAGAGTTTGTTCACCTCATCTATCATGGTGTTGAATGCTGATCCGATTTTGCCCAATTCATCTTTTGAGATATTTTTGACCGAAGCAGACCAGTTGCCGGACTCGACCTCGCGAATGGCGGTGAGAAGGGCATTGAGAGGTGTTATGACAAAGCGCGTAAAGAGCAGGCTGAGGATGGCGGATACGGTGAGGACCATAAGGATGCTGGAGACGACAAGAGTTCTCTTGACCGCCAACATGGTCGCGAAACCCCGAGATATGTCCAGTTTGACCTGGATCACCCCGTTTATCATATCCTTAGCACCGTGGCATCCGTGGCATTCCTGGCGGTTTGCGATATTCTTGAAGTAGGTTACCGACATATTACTGATCGATGGCATCTCCTGGGGTTCGCGGGTGGAGAGGGTCAGATAATCCGGAGACTTGATGCCGATTTCCGAGATATTTGCCGATTTGAGGATCTTTCCATCCTGGGAGAGTATGCGCAGATGAACGATTTCACGGTTTTTCCCTATGTTTTCAATGATTTTCTGTACATCTTCGGTTTTGCCCTCTTTCATTGCATTATCGATGGTGCGCTCGATGATGTCGGCAAGAAAGAGGGTATCAGCGATCTTTACTTCTTTCAGCTTATCGTTCTGGATCTTCAGAACAAATGCGGTGGTAATCCCCACGGCGATGATGATGGTGAGGGCGATGATCGTGATAATTTTAGTTTTTATAACCATAGTCGTATATTATAGAAGCAAGAAATATGCCCAAAAAAACGCATGATATAGTATAACATAAGGCCTTTGGGCGTTGTTGGAGACCTTATTTTGAGCTATTTCACCACAATGCGTGAAAAAGCTCAAAATAACGGCGAAAGAAGTCCCTTCCCGAAGCTTTTTAGTGTAAAATGAATACCTTATGTCAAAACCACTCGTGGTGATCGTGGGCAGGCCGAATGTTGGCAAATCAACTCTCTTCAACCGGATGACCGGTACCCACGCTGCTATTGTCGAAGATATTCCGGGAGTTACCCGCGATAGAAACTATCTCGACACTGCGTGGGAAGGCAAGGCATTCATACTTGTCGATACGGGCGGCTTTTACCTTGACCCTCCCGAGGACATCTTTGCCCAAGCCAAAGAGCAGGCGCTTTTTGCCATTGAGGAAGGGGATATCATAATCCATCTTCTTGACGGCAAGGACGGGCTTACTCCCGCAGACATGGAACTGGCCAGACTTCTTCGCGTATCAGGCAAGAAGATTCTCTGGGCAGTGAACAAGATAGATGCCCCAACGCGCGAAGACAGGATCTACGAGTTCTTCCATATCGGCACTGGGGACATATTCCCGGTTTCAGCTGCAACAGGGTATGGATATGAGGAATTCATGGAAAAGCTGGGCGAACTCTTGCCTGACTATCATGAGGAGAAGGTGGCCTATCCCATGATCGCTGTCGTGGGCAGGCCGAACGTGGGAAAGTCCACGCTGGTCAATGCACTCACGGGCAAAAGGCGCATGGTGGTCAGCCCTGTCGCAGGAACTACCCGTGACGCGATCGACAGTATCTGTGCCTATCACGGGAAGCATTACGTGATCATTGACACAGCAGGGTTAAGAAAAAAAGGGAAGATCGGATATTCGATCGAGCGGTTCTCTATGGTAAGGGCCGTCCGGAGCATTGAACGGTGCGATGTCGCACTGGTCGTGCTCGATATGTCAGAAGGCATTACCGAGCAGGACCAGAAAATAGCCGGCATTGTCAAAGAGTACGGCAAGGGGGTCATATTCCTCCTGAACAAGTGGGATCTTGTCCCTGAGCCTGAAGAGACATTCAAACAGGTGCTGCCGGAACTCTACCGAAAGATTTGGTTCTCAGAGTATGCACCTGCGCTCACCATATCCGGGACTTCCCGTAGGCGGATAACCAAGGTATTTCCCCTTATCGACGACGTGATCAGGGAGCGGACAAAACGGATCCCGACCGGGGAACTGAACCGCTTTTTCCGGGATGTCATCTCGCGTCTCTCGCTTCCGCTCTACCGGGGCAAGGCAGTGAAGATGTATTACATGACCCAGGTCAGTCTGGAGCCCCCTACGTTTGTCATCTTCTCCAACTTCAAGAACGCGGTAAAGGAGTCGCATCTCCGATTTTTGGAAAGGAAACTGAGGGAGTATTTTGGGTTCAGGGGGACGCCGGTGCGCATTCATATAAGACCAAAGCAACGGGACGGGCGACGGTGAAGACACTGCGGCTCATCTTCAGGAGTTGTATCGATTTTTATCGCGATAACGGCCTTATGCTCGCGGGGTCGATGTCCTATTTCACCATGATGGCGATCGTGCCGCTCTGTATCTTTCTGATAACGCTATTCGGTCATTTTCTCGGTGAGTATCCGGGATTCTACAAGTTTTTTCTCGCCAAGATCACGAATTTCTTCCCTGTTGCAACCCAGGAAATCACCAATGATCTTGCCAAGATCATCTCATACCACGGGCTGGGAAAGATGAGTCTTGTCCTGTATGGTCTGTTGTCCTATCAGGTCTTTGCGTCTATTGAGATGTCTCTCAACGCCATATTCAAGATAACAAAGCAGCGGCATGTCATCTTTTCCCTGATGGTATCGCTTGCCGTCGTGGCCCTGGTCTTCGCGCTCCTGACCACAACGTTTGCCGTCGCTTCCTTCGTCCCGCTTCTCGGGACCCTCGCGCACGTTGTGCCGTTGGTCAAGATCGGCGTAATAACGAAAATCTTCCTGCGGTTCGTGCTGCCGTTTGTGCTGGTCATGTTCCTGATCATGCTTCTTTACGTGCTTGTTCCGAAGACGCGCATATCGGCAATGCATGCCTTAAAAGGCGCTTTTTTTGCCGCCGTCCTTCTTGAGCTCGCAAAACACGCCTTTACCTGGTATGTGAGCTCCGTTGCACACTTCGGTAAGATCTACGGGTCTCTGACCGCCTTCGTGATGTTCCTCCTCTGGATGTTCTACTCCTCGAGCATCTTTTTAATTGGCGCCGAAATAGTGCATAATCTCCAGAGTCCGAAGGCGAGGAGAAGTGAAAGATGATCGAGCTGGTCGGAACCATGGTAGAAGTCGGCACTGTCGAGGCTGTGTACGAAGGCAAACTTGTGGAGATCAACGAGTATGAGGTCCATCTGGAGTCGGCATCCGGGTGGGTAGTCATTCCGATGGACCGAATAGCCTTTGTCAGAAAAAAAGAGAGGATTGATCCCATGACACTACGGAGAACGATATTTCCCCTATGTCTGCTCTTGCTGCTTCCTGCCATGGTCTATGGCGGAGAGGAATGCGCCATGGTAGGAGGTATATGCCGGGATGCGTGTGCAGCTGACGAGTATGCAGAGGCCGGAGCTTTTCTGGACTGCACGGAAAAACAGGAATGCTGCGTGAAGAAGGAAGCGCAGCCGGCAAAGGATGCTCCGCAGCCTGGAGATACCGGAAGGAAAGACAAGGAATAAGAATTCCCTGTCTGAAATTGTGCGGCGATTTGCAGTTCCCTGATCCATTTTCCCGTGCCAACCATCAAGAGCGTTTTCAGGTCACGCCCTTCGGGATTCGATGTCATCCCTCTCTGACCGAAATATAGCCGCGGCTTTCACGTCGGGCAGCCAGTGGAAAAACATCTGGCAGATGTCATGGCCCATGCTCCTTGTCATGCTGCTCAACTTTTTTGTCGGCCTCACAGACGTCTATGTTGCCGGCTATCTCGGGCCTGAGGTCCAGGCCGTTGTGGGTTTTGTCGGTCAGCTTTACTTCTTCATCATTATTGTCGCCAACGCTATCGGCATTGGCACGGTGGCCATGGTATCGCGTGCAGTAGGTTCGGGTGACGAGCCTGGGGCCCTGCAGGCGGTTCGGCAGTCCCTCCTTTTCGGGCTTGTCTGCTCCGTGATTCTGATGCTTGCAGGACTGGTACTCCGGGATGTGCTGCTTGCCCCTGCAAAATTTACCGGACAGGCAGAGACCATTGCCAGAGAGTTCCTGACGATCTTTGCCTTCGCGCTCATGCCCAATTACCTCGTCATCATCGCAAATGCCGTCTTCCGGGCCGGGGGTGAGGTAAAGCTGTCGCTGGCGGCAATGTGTCTTGTCAGCGTGGTGAACATCGCGTTGAACTTTGTGCTGGTTTTTGGCGTCGGCGGTTTCCCCGGTATCGGGTATAAGGGGATTGCGCTTGCGACCGCCCTTGCCATGGCCTGTGGGACACTTGCCTGTCTCTTCCTTGTCATGAGAGGCCGATGGCGGGGGCTGTTTCATGATACCTGGACTCTTTCCGGTGTCTTCATCAAAAGGATAGTGGCCGTGAGCTGGCCGTCAGCCCTCATACAGATTTCATGGAATGCGGGTAATATTTTTCTCTATTCGATTCTCGCTGCGCTGGTTTCCAGCAGGATAACGGCAATGGCTGCACTCACAAACGGCTTACGGATCGAGGCGGCTATTTACCTGCCGGCCTTTGCTCTGAATATGGCCGCAGCGGTGTTAACGGGTCAGAACCTCGGGGCAGGCGATTCCCGGAGAGCAGAGCGGCTCGGATGGAAGATATCGCTGGCAGGCGTGCTTTTTGTGACTGTTCTGTCCGTGCCGGTACTGGTATGGCCGGATATCTTCTCTTCCCTGGTATCACATGACGTCCCTGTCATTAGGGAAACCTCCCGCTATCTGAGAATAACCATGCTGGTAGAGCCGTTCATGGCCATCAGCGTGGTGCTGGGAGGTTGTCTTCAGGGAGCAGAAGATACCCGTGGTGCAATGGCCGTTATTGTTGCAACGCTCTGGGGAGTTCGACTGCCCCTGGCATTTCTGCTCGCGGTGATCATGGGCTATGGTGCAGTGGGAGTTTGGATTGCAATGGCCCTATCCATGGTCATTCAGAGCATCGGCATGACCCTGAGGTTCAGGAACGGCAGATGGAAAGAACTGATTCCCTAGTAGTCCCAAGGAAACAATCAGGCTGCGCAAGGGTTCGACGAGTAATTCAAGCGCAGCGGAAACGTTCACCCATAATGAGTGTTTCCGACCGCATCCTCTCCGTCATCCATAGCATTTCTGATGAGCTGTTTCCAAAACGGATAATGAAGAATGCATTCCAGGACGTGCAGAATAACCATGATGGGTGGCGGAGGGGGAGGGATTCGAACCCTCGATGGAGTTGCCCCCATAACGATTTTCGAGACCGTCCCATTCAACCGCTCTGGCACCCCTCCGAAACAAAGTATTGTATAACAAAAAGTTGCACCGGGACAAGCAGTGGGAGCGCGGAGTACGTAAGAGAGTGTTGCCGTCAGTAATATGGTCCTGTTGGCTGGAAATCGCCATGCATGATGATGAGATGAATATAACAGCAGTACTGAACAGGGGGCATCGGATCTTGCCTAATAGTGCCGCTCATATCACGGAATATTATATCTTTATAGGGGGTTACGACTCGGAACAGGACTCCATGTTGCTCTGTCTGTTACGGCAGACGCCTTATAATAAGCAGGCACTTTAGCATTCATAGCATAACTATTGAATTTTATTCCGTAAAACTGGTAAAGTTGTGTAATTTATGATATCGGTATTCTCCAGAAACAGCGAACTTAAGGTCAGACAGGCCATCCTTAAAGGCGTCTATGAAGAAAACCTTGTTATCCTCGGTAAGGGGAGAGCCAGACTCGCAAAACGGAGCACGTTCTTTCGTAAGAGGTTTTTTGTCCTCCTTCTTCTGTCCCTCACGGTACTCTTTATCTACGAGAATTATGTAACGAAGAATATATTCCCCCAAGAACAGCTGACAGCGAATACCATGAGCCGGGGGGCCATGGACCACCCGGAGAGCAGTTCGCTTGTTGAGGCGCCCAGTGCTTCCCTCTATAACGCTTTCCTCGATAGCCGGGATGTTCCGCTCAGCCGCATGTTCGGCCTGGGCGTGCAGACGATCATGATCGATGCCGGCCATGGCGGATCTGATTCGGGCACCAGGGGGAAAAGGGGAACCCTGGAGAAGGATGTGACCCTGGATATCGCAAAAAGACTGAAAGCCCGGCTCCTGCGTGCGGGTAAATACCGCGTGGTCATGACCAGGGAAGATGACAGCAAGATATCTCTCAACAGGAGAGTGGAAATGGCCCGGGATGCAAAAGCCGACCTGTTCATCTCTGTTCATCTTAACTATCTGCCGCGCAAACCCATTAACATTGTTGAGACGTATTATTTTGGAACGTCTTCGGATGATACCGCGATCATGCTCGCGCAAAAGGAAAATGCAGAGTCCGAATATAACATGAGTGATTTTAAGGAGATCATAGAGAAGATCGGCAAAACCATGAAGCTCCAGGAATCAAAGGAGTTTGCGACGGCTATCCAGAAAAACCTTTTTCTGAACAGCAGACAGCATAATGGGGCCATACGGGATTTCGGCGTAAAACGAGCACCCTTTGTAGTCCTGCTCGGGGTCGATGTGCCTGCGGTGCTTGCCGAAGTCTCATGCCTCAGTAACCGGGAAGAGGAGGTCGACCTGGCGTCTGAAGCCCACCGGGAAAATATTGCCAGATACCTCGAGGCCGGCATTCTGGACTACTTAGATAAAGGAGATATCACGCATGAAGCAAAAAGATGAGCAGAAACAAGATAATATCCTGTTTGTCGGCATCGATCTCGGGACATCGAGGAGTTCGATCTGTGCGAGTAACCAGATACGTGAGTGGATTGAGAGTTTTGTAGGCTGGCCAAAGGATTTTATCGCCCAGCAAGTGATCGGCAAGCCTGTCCTTTTCGGTGCCGAGGCCCTCGAAAACAGGCTCTCGCTTGATTTTTGCAGACCACTCGAACGCGGGATCATTAAGGAAGGGATCGAACGGAGTGACGAAGCGGTCAAGGAGATCATCCGGCACCTGATCGACCTGGCGAAACCGCTGCCCGACCAGAAGATACACGCCGTGGTGGGTGTCCCTGCAGATTCTCTCAAGGTGAATAAGCTGGCGATCCGGAAGGCGGTGGCAGATTATGTCCATGCGCTGATGGTTGTTTCAGAGCCCTTTGCCGTGGCGTATGGCATGAACCTCTTGAACAATTCTCTGGTCATTGATATCGGTGCCGGAACAACCGATTTCTGTATCATGCACGGGACCATCCCTTCTGAAGAGGATCAGAAGACCATCCTTGCCGCAGGTGACTACATCGATGATCAGCTCTTCAGCTATCTGAGTGAAAAATATCCGAATGCAAAGTTCAATAAGAATATGGTCCGGCAATTCAAGGAAAGATTCAGTTTTGTCAGGGAAATTCCTGAAGACGTCTCCGCGGAGATACCGGTTGACGGCAAGCCGGTCATGCATGACATTAAGAATGAGATACGGCGAGCATGTGAGAGCATATTGCCGGCCCTGACCGAGACAACGACGGAGATGATCGCGCGGTTCGATCCTGAGTTCCAGGTTAAGATAAAGAACAATATTGTACTTGCGGGAGGCGGCAGCCTGATCAGGGGAATAGCCGGATACCTGCAGGATGCGCTGAAGGAATACGGCCCCTGCAAGGTGACCTGTGTTGCAGACGCCCTTTTTGCAGGGTCGGACGGGGCGCTGAAACTTGCCCAGGACATGCCGTCGAAGTACTGGGAGACACTTTGAGAAGATGCAGGCATAAGCGTCGGGGATTTTTCTGGAAGAATAGGGTGATGATCGCATGACCGGTGACACGATACTTCTGGTGGATGCGGTCCCTGAGATCGAGGAGAAGATCGTCTCCACCCTTGAATCAGAGGGATATATCGTGTTTGCTTCCGAGGGCAGCAAGGTCAATGCAGAAATGGCAGATAAATTCAGACCTGCCCTTATTTTTCTGAGGCCTCTTTCGCCAAGTGCTGCAGGCTTCGCCGTCTGCAGAACGATCCATACCCTCGAAACGCTCAGGGGTGTCCCCATCGTGATCCTTGCCTCCCTGAAGGGCCCCATCGATCCCCGCTTTACCGATTATTACGGAATCGTAGACTTTCTCAAGCTCAGCTTTACTCCCGAAGAACTCCTGGAAAAAACCGCTGCCATTGTCGGGCGAGGGCAGGGTGAGGAGAGCTCTCCTACAGTTGAAGAGACCCCTCCTGATGAACAGGACGAGAGGGGAGAAGAAGAAGCGCTGCCTGGTGGGGATGCAGCTGGTCGCGAGGAAGAAACCGCCCAAGTCTCTGCTGCAGAGGACAAGAAGGTGCCGGAACGTTTCAAAGAAGCATGGCATGCTGAGGGCCAGGAAAAGGTAACGGGAAATGACCGGACCGTATGGACGGATAAGAAATATACTGCGCAGCAATATGAAAGAAAGTGGGCCAAAAAAAGGCGCGGCATCAAAAAGGGCCCTGTTGTTATCGTCACGGCACTCATCGCGCTCATTGCCGCTGGGTTTGTCCTGTATCTGGCCGATGTGCTGCCGGAGAACCCGGTTCGTGGGGTGAGACCATCGCGCGAACCACAGAAGCAGCGGGACACCAGCGGGGATACGCCGGCTGCGCCGTCATCCCTGCCCCCTGCACCGGTTCAGACTCCTGAATCTGCTGCGCTGCTCGACGGGAAAACGTTCTATGCTGCGCAGATAGGTGCATTCAAAACCGAAGGTGGAGCTGAGGCACTTGCGCAGAAATTCCGGCAAAAGGGCTATGAAGCGTATGCACAGAGAGGAACGGCGAAAGACTCCAGCGAAGTTTACCGGGTTCTGATTGGCAGGTTTGAGAAGAGAAAAGAAGCAGTCACCCTGGCAGGAGCAGTTACCGCCAAGGAAAAGATAAAAACAACGGTATTTCAGGGGAAGTGATCACCCTGCAGTTTGTCTCATCTTCCGGTACGGTGTGCTCCCTGCTTTCCTTGATTCCGGCCATTACAGCTGAGCAGCCTTTGGCAGATCTTCTCTTCATATTCAGGAACCTCGTGAAAGAGGAGGGGTTTTTTTCTCATTTCGCCGAGCTTCATCAGCTTGAAGTTCAGCTCCCGCAGTTTTCTTGTCCGATCCTGATCATCGTCGATCGTTCGCAGCAGGCAGCGGAGGGAGATGATTTCGTTCCTGAGTTCAAGCTCCGGCGGAAGGCAGCCGGCATTTCGTAATACGCGGTAGCACATCCTGAGGTCTTCCGGCACCCACGGGAGGTCGTCAAGCTCGATCGGTTTTCCCGCATTCTCAAGGCATGCGAACTCGCCCTGCGCAATCGCCTCACGGATCTTTTGTTCTGCAATAACTGCCAGGATATCCATAGGAAATGTCGCCGACAGTGATCAGAAACCCTTGTCCTCGGCGCTGATATCGATCACCTTTCCGTCCCGTATGGTGATGACATAGATGAAGCGGGTCGACCCGAAATTGTATGTCCACTTCTCCACATACCTTTTTGCTCTCCTCGATTCCCCCCTGTCATGTTCGCGAGTGATGTCCTCGCCTACCTCTTCCTTCAGGGTAGGCTCGCCGCATTTGGCAAGGACCTCGATCTTGGAATCGCCGACATCCACGATATTGTTGCCGCATCTCAGGGCAAGGGCAGGGCTCGCCGCAACAAGGGCGAGGCAGATCAGAAACGCTGTGGGGATACATATATTCTTCATCATGATTGCTCCTTTTCTATAGCGTATACCAATGCCGTGGTCTTTTCAATCCCCTCTTCATAAAAGGTGAGAGTGGAGGGGAAGGTAATGTTTCCCTGCGTACGCTGGCAAGAATCAAGAATAAGGATGTACTGCATGGTCTGAGCATAATAAATACATATATTCGTAAGCTTTCAGCTAACCCTCAAATGCAACGCCACGAGCGGGCTTTCAGATTCACCTGCTACCAAACAGTCAGTCGATCATCTCAGAAACGAGGATTGCCAGTTGAACCTTAGCGTGCTATGAGGTAACTCAGAGAAGGCTAGTTGGGTGACTACAGTTCTGTAATGACCTGTAATCACCTATAGCTAATAAATACGCCATATTCTGGCGACCCGAGCGAGATTCGAACCCGCGTCATCGACTTGAAAGGGCGAACCAAGTCTAACGAGTCAGACAAAACAAGCCGGGCATTTGTCAGTTGTGGTCACCGGTAATGCCTGCCGGCATAACGGGCCCGGCCATCATAGCGGACCCGGCGGTTTTCATTATACCCGCTGTGACTGCGATAGTCCCTCTCATACCCGTAACCCCTGTTCCAATTGCGGCCATAATATCCCACGTACCTGGGGGCGCTGTAATACACTCTGGTTCGTGCCGGATATGGAGCAGCATAGTACGTACCGTAGTAGTTTGCAGCAGGGTAAGTACCTGGGTAGTATGCAGCAGGCCTGTAATGGTCATGCTCATGCGATATTGTACTAAGAACCGGCAAGAAGAATAACGACGTAGCTATCAGCGCTGCCGTTCCAGGGTCCATAGCATCAGCCCTTTTATTTTCCGCCAGGATAAGACCTCCTGCCAGCACCAGCACCAGACTTA
>QKDO01000060.1 GCA_003252075.1 Nitrospirota bacterium | reverse complement strand
ATGGGTTTCAGTGCCATACAGCCTCATGCCCCCTGTCGTTATTATGCTCTAATGGTAATACTATTGTAATACTTTTGTCAATATGAGGGGCTGAGAAATGTAGCGGTCACATAGACTGTCCGCTTACAGTTGGATTACAAGGAGGGCCATTCATGGAGAGCACGGAACTACTGCAGGAGGTACGAAAGACAAGATCTGAAGAGGTACATGAACAAAGGCAAAGCGGAGGTTGACGCAGGAAGAGGCCGCCATGTTGCTTGGCATATGCGATCGGACCTTTCTCCGTTACTTGGTCCGGTATGTGGACAAGGGAATGGAAGGGCTCAGTGATCAACGGATAGGCCGGGTATCACACCGCAGAGCCCCTGTTGATGAGATAGCAGCCCTGGCTGATCTGTAGCTCAGTACCATGGATTTACAGCAAGCGCTTTTACAGATGGCCTCAGGAGCGACACAGGAATAAATAAGACCCTGCAGGCCGAGAGACTTGTGCAAAGGGTATCCAAAAGGGACAACAGAGGAAACAACGGCCCAGGACTCCCTATATCGGCATGATCCTGCATCATGACGGTTGCCGGCATGCGTGGGTCCAGGGCAAGATATGGGGTCTGATCGTAACGATGGATGATGCCAGCAGTGAGAACTATGCCGTGTTTTTTTCGAAGAGGAAAGAACGCAGAGCAGTTTCCAGGGGACAGATGATGCCATCGAGGGTCACGTCGCATTTGCCTCTTTGTATACAAATAGGGGCAGTCACTACTGGCATACCCCTAAGGCAAGAGGGCCGCTCTGAGCTGGCCTTTCGCACCCATCAACGACAATTGTGCCGGGTTCAATCGCCTAGTCCTTCAAATCCCTCCTGATCAATATCGCTGCAACTATGTTAGAGTGAAGATTCGGGGCCACACGTATCCTGATGGCTCTGTTGCAATTTTTCATGGACACAGAAAGATCGCATCTCATAATCACCAGGGAAAAGAGGTCGTCATCTCGCATAAGAAGGCTACCTCATACTTACCTGCTACAACAGGACAGTTTGTGTGCTCTATAACCGGACATTTCCCTTTGTTGACAACAGAGCAAAAGACCGCGTATTCCTTCCCTGTAGTCGCGGTCATATTTATTGGTATCCCTGCACATCAATAAGGCATACCGCTTTCTGTAGAAGCCTGTTAGAATATATCATGGGTGGGATAAAGCAAAAAGATCAGCAGGCAAAGACAACAATCAATGGCAGGCATTCTGAAAAAGATGGCAATGAACAGCGCAAGTCGATAGACAGCCCTGAGAGCAACTGCAGGTGCAGGGAAGTTTCGGAAAAGACGATCCCTGAGATGTTGAGGTTAATGATCAGCGATCTGTCTTTCTGGAAAAAGACCAAAAGGGAGAAATAACGGCTTAGGGTTGCCGCACTTTTTAGATGTATTGCCGGTTTTACCGCCTGCTCCCTGCTGAACCATTGGCCGACGCTGTAATGCTGAATCTTTCGTTGAAGATCATGCCGCATGAGACTGATTTGTGACCCTGCCCACAACCCGATCGTGCCCTTTGTTTGCTGTTCGCATACCTGTAGCGTCGCAGAGGCGGGCAGCCTTTCAGAAAAGTATTCTCTTCAGTCCGTGAGCGGAGCAGTAGCAACAGCCCTGTATATGACCGTATGCTCCTTGTTCAGTGGCGGTCCCTTATACGCGGGGCGGACATCAGCATAGCCCTCAATGAATTCCCAGTAGGGAAAACCGGCCTTTTCGCAGTAAACCCTGCTTTCTGCTGCAGAAATGACCTCCCGCGGATTACCGCCATCCTTTTCGCAAGCCTCTAAGAATACGGCGGCATAACGCCAGTCAGAGACGATCGCAGGAGGATCAGCGTCATCACGCGCAAAGACTTCATGCGCGATCATGACCGGACTTTTTCTTGGCATGCTGTTGAAGGTGAGTTGGAGCATGAAAAAACCGTTTCGAAGACTGTCACATATCCCGGTTGTCGTACCAGGCGAAACTGCCTGGTCGGTCATGCAAGCCTTTCAACTCGCCCTGTCTATCCAGCCGATAACCCTTCTTTTGACATCCCCACCGGATATCTTTTCTAAGACAGCCTCTCCGTAAGTTTTTTCCGGGTCATCTTTTTCGAGTGTGCTGACAGAAAAATTCCCGGTGGCAGCGGGCAGAGAACTGTTCATGGCGCAGCCGGCTGCCAGAATAAAGAACATCCCCCATACGATCAAGGTTCTCACCATCACTACCTCGTTCCTAACATACGTCCGTTATTCAAAAGCGCGCCGTCATGTATCATATCCCGTGAACGTCTCGTGCACGCTCTTCCATCCTCAGACAGATGAAAAACTTGTTGTGCGTAATTATACCAGATACGCCCAGAGCTTATTTCAAAGCTGCCTTTCTTCATCTGTGACTCGCAATATCCCATAACGGCGCAGTGTGGCCATGCGTACGGATTTCGTGACATACTTTCCACGAATCACGGAAGTGTTTTCCGCAATCAACAATATGCTATACTAGCAAGGTAATGATTCGATTGCGATATCCTGATTTTATCATCTCCTCTCCTTATCTTATCGTTTTTCGCCCCTGTATTAACCCTCTGTGCCGCAGGTAAGGAGTTTATCATGAAGGTTCTTCTTGTATATCCGAAGTATCCGGACACATTCTGGAGTTTTACCTACGCGTTAAAGTTTATCTCGAAAAAAGCTGTCTATCCGCCTTTGGGTCTTCTCACCGTGGCTGCAATGCTCCCTCCTGCCTGGGAGAAAAAGCTTGTGGACATGAATGTGCAGTCCCTGAGCGACAAAGATCTTTCCTGGGCAGACTATGTCCTTTTGAGCGCGATGTCGATACAACGGGAATCGGTAAAAACCGTGCTCAAAAGATGCCGGGATCTCGGCGTCAGGGTCATAGCCGGGGGGCCACTTTTTACCAATGACCCCGACGAGTTTTCGGATATCGACCATCTTGTGCTCAATGAGGCCGAGATAACGCTGCCGTCTTTTCTCCGTGACCTGCAG
>QKDO01000125.1 GCA_003252075.1 Nitrospirota bacterium | reverse complement strand
ACCATATCCACACGATAATGATCATACCGCCAAGATATTCAGTCAGTGAGGCCATAGGACGGATAAAGAGCAAAAGCGCAAGCCGGCTGAGAAGAAAGTTTATATGGATGGAGAAGGTATATTGGAAAGAAAACATAGTATGGTCCCCTGGATATTTTGTGTCGACAGTAGGGCTAAACGAGCAGTCGATCATAAAATACGTACGATGGCAGGAGGCACAGGATTCAGGTCAAGCGAAGCTTGATCTGTGAAGAAGTGCCACGGGCACGCCCGTGGGTATCTACGGCGCATGTCAGTGCAATTCAGGCGTCGCTCTGAAAACAGCCATTGATGCTGCGGAGACCTCGAGCGCTCAGCAAACGATTCCGCCTAAGATGCAGCACACGGGGATTACGCGTGATCGCTGATG
Source organism: Nitrospirota bacterium (assembly GCA_003252075.1). Lineage (GTDB taxonomy): Bacteria > Nitrospirota > Thermodesulfovibrionia > Thermodesulfovibrionales > UBA6898 > UBA6898. The sequence continues at coordinate 2,647 of QKDO01000125.1, read as the reverse complement.
CCGGGTGGCGGAAACTGTCATCGTGCAGCAGGAGCGCATACAGTTCGAGAATGCACATCTGGCGGTGCCGAAATCACGGCAAAGATCAAGGGCTGCTGGGGCATGATTCCGTGAGGACGGTTTTCGGTGTGGTTCACTCGTATGGAGTGGTCACCAGTAACGGGGGACAGATGCGAGGGGTCTTGTTACTCGGGGCAATAAATCTGCGTGCGGAATCCTTTCGTGGCGCATTGATAGGGGTGATAAAAATGATATTATCTCGCCGAAGAGACCGGCAGACTCACTTTCTGGCAGGCCTTTTCTTGGTCCTGTGTGTGTTATCAGGCTGCGCCATGGTGGGACCAAAGTCTATCAGCACGGGGCGGGCGGGTTATAATGAAGTCATCAACAGAACTGAAGATGAGCAGATACTGCTGTCGATTGTTAAAGGTCGCTATGGAGAAACATCTTCTCTCCTTGCGGTAAAGAGTGTGGCGGCAAACGTTCGTTTCAGTACCAACGCACGTATCGAGGCCGGATTCGGACCACAAGATATCAGTGGCGAGAATCTCTTCATGAGCGGCCTGGCCTACGAGGAGAATCCCACGATAACCTATTCGCCGGTGCAAGGGGAGGATTATATCCGGCAGATGATGTCGCCCATCCCGTTGGATATCCTCTTATTGGGCGTGCGTGCCATGTCATCCAGTGATGATCTGTTCATCCTATACGTAAACAGAATCAACGATCTGAGGAATCCCGACTTTCTCGCTGCAACTGGAAATGCCGGCCCAGGGTTCAAACGGTTTGTCGAACTTTTTACAGAACTGCATACAGTAGGCGTGCTTGACCTTGCAGGGGACCCGCAAGAGAAAATGCAATTCTCTGTCGTGATCAGTAAGTATGCGCCTCACTACACACAAAAGGTTATGGAATTTCTTGCTTTGCTCGCGCTGCCATATCCACCAGACGAACCCCACGATATCATTATCCCCGTGCATTTTGCCCTAAAAACAGGACAAGAATGGGGGATTGGGATTACCACGCGTTCAACCCTTAACATGATTGAGATCCTGAGAGCATCTGTTATTGTTCCACCGGAGCACGACCGCCTGGGCCTTTCCTTAAGATTTCCGCCGATGGGGTTGCCGGGGCAAGGCATCCGCATCATCTCATCAACAGATAGACCGGAAAACACTTCCGTGGCCGTGAAGTATCGCGGATACTGGTTTTATATCGATGAAACCGACCAGCGCACCAAGGCCTTCTTCAGAGCATTGCGCCTGTGTTGGTCCATGACGATCGCAGGTTCAGCGGATCAGATGATGGCCCCCATATTAACCATTCCCGTGAGCCGATAAAACGTAAACAGGGAACAACATCTTAAAACGGAAACGGATGCCCGACCATCATCTGCACGCCGAATTCCTCCTTGGACACAGCAGTATCAATACGCACCACAAGTTCTTTCGCCATAGCCCGTACCCCGAACCCAACGTCCCATTTCATGGCCGAGTGCAGATCGTTCAACGACCAGGAGGGCGCGACACGCCCGACCTCCACGAAGGGCACCCACTGCCACCATGCGATGTCCAGGTATTTCTTGACCCATCCGATATCGTCAAAGGGATTCCACCGCGGCGTCATGCGGTATTCGGCGGCATAGTAGATCGCTGCCTTGTCATGGAAGCGCGAAGAGGCAAATCCGCGCATCCTGAAGATGCCTCCCAGGCTGGCCCCTGCATAGGGCGGAGGCCGGTGAAAAACCTTGTTCCCGCCTTCTGTATGTGAGCTGTCCCACGTTAACGCATCCGCTGTCCATACATCCAGGGCAAGGACACGTTGCCGGAACTTTTCTGTCTCGCCCAAAGAAACATATTTACTGAACTCCGCATCCAGCACCGTCCAGGGAGCCGAACTGTCGAACCATCCCATGTCCCTGCTGAACCGGAGACGAAGGCTGCTACCCTTGGACGGGTTTATCGGGAAATCGGTATTGTCGCGGTACAGGCTCAATTCGATTGCCCTGGTCTTGTCTTCATCCTCTTCCAGATTATCGCTGTCTACTTTCTGGTTCCTAAAATATGCTCTTGCTTCGAGATATGTCCTGCCGCTTTCGAGCGGGTTCCAGGAGGTGCCCCCGACTTCGCCGGACTTGAGAAGGCCCTTGTCGAGAACCTGCGTCGGGATGATCTCGTTTTTCCCGTGGCCGAGCGGGAGCAGGTATTTCAACTTCAGCCTGATGAAATTGTCTGACCCGTTGCCTTCGACGTAATTGTCTTCATCGGACTCATTGCTCCCGGCGCGTTCATGAGGAAAATGCGGGTTGCCGCTTGTATAGACCCGGAGGTCGCCATATTGACTCAGCACAAGGTCCGTATCAACGAACAGGCGCTTTATAAAGGGGACCTGGATGTTCCGCTCCAGGAGAAACAGGGCATAGGAGCCTGCCGTGCCCGAGACAGCAGATACCACCACCACCGTCTGGTCCTGTGGCGCGCCGGTGACGCCATAGACAAATCCTGCGGCAGCGCCATACGCCTCGTTATAGAAGGCATAGGGGACCTTGAGCACCTTTTTCTCAAAACCTTTCTCAGGGGTAGCCAATATGATTTGTGCAGACACGCTGTATACGAAAGAGAATGAAAAGAAGATGATGAGAAAGAGT
>QKDO01000108.1 GCA_003252075.1 Nitrospirota bacterium | reverse complement strand
ATCATTAACCCTTATACATACGATATATGAACAGATCCTCGGAGCACGAAATAATCATAGAAAAGGGTGTTGGTTTTGCTCAGTATTGGGCTGAACTGTGGCGGTACCGGGAGCTTTTTGCTTTCCTTGCGTGGCGCGACATCCTGGTCAGGTACAAGCAGACTGTCATCGGGATCGCTTGGAGCGTCATGAGACCTCTGCTCACCATGATCGTTTTTACGATTGTCTTCGGCAAGATCGCAAAACTTCCATCGGACAACGTTCCCTATCCGATTCTGGTGTATGCGGCGATGCTTCCATGGCAGCTGTTCGCAAATTCGCTGAGCGAAAGCAGCAATTCTCTTGTTACCAATACGAACCTCATTACCAAGGTTTACTTCCCGAGGCTTGTCATTCCTGCCAGTTCGGTCATCACCAGTCTTGTCGATTTCGCCATCTCTTCGGCAATCCTCGTCGTATTGATGGGGTGGTACAAATTTGTTCCTGGTTGGCGGATCATTACGGTACCGATCTTTCTCTGTCTCACTCTCGTGACTTCCCTGGGGTTCGGCTTGTGGCTGTCGGCCCTGAATGTGAAATATCGCGATTTTAAGTACGTTATCCCCTTTCTTGTCCAGTTCGGCCTCTATATCTCCCCGGTCGGGTTCAGCAGCAACGTGGTGCCCGAACAGTGGCGGTTCGCCTATTCGCTCAATCCCATGGTCGGGGTTATCGAGGGCTTCAGATGGGCCCTCCTCGGCGGCGATGCGCGTTTCATGATTTCAGGGGTTGTTGTCTCTGCTTCTCTTTCGCTGGCCATTCTCGTGTCAGGATTCTTTTTCTTCCGCAGGACCGAGAGAACGTTTGCCGATGTCATTTGAGGTTAGGTTGTGAGCGCGGTCATCCGCGTGGATAATCTCGGCAAGAAATATCTCATCGGTCACCAGGCCGTAAAGGGACATGCTACGTTCAGGGACGCAATTTCAGGCATTGCTTGGAGATATATACGTGCTGTCGCACGGGTTTTTACCGGAGAGAGGGCGAAACGTGCTGACATCGAGGAGTTCTGGGCGCTTCAGGACGTATCGTTCACGGTAGAGCAGGGGGAGCGGATCGGCATCATCGGGAGAAACGGTGCTGGCAAGTCTACGCTCCTCAAGATTTTGAGCAGGATCACGGAACCTACGACAGGGAGGATCAGGCTTCGCGGCAGGGTGTCCAGCCTGCTTGAGGTGGGCACGGGATTTCATACGGAACTGACCGGGAGGGAGAACATCTTTCTCAACGGGGCGATCCTGGGCATGAGCAAGGCCGAGATAAAACGGAAGTTCGATGAGATCGTCGCTTTTTCGGAAATAGAAAAGTTCCTGGATACCCCAGTAAAGAGGTATTCTTCGGGAATGTACGTAAGACTCGCGTTTGCCGTCGCTGCCCATCTTGAACCGGAAATCCTCATTGTCGACGAAGTTTTGGCGGTTGGAGATGCGCAGTTTCAGAAGAAGTGCATCGGCAAGATGGATGAGATCGGGAGGCAGGGCCGAACGGTACTTTTCGTGAGCCACAATCTCGCCATGGTCAGTTCCCTGACCACCAAGGCGATCTTACTTGCAGGAGGAAGAATTGTCGTAGACGGGCCGACCGAACAGGTCATTGACCGGTACGCGCAACTGCTGTCCAGTGACATCAATGTGCCGCTGGCCGACCGGACAGACCGGGCAGGGAACGGCGATCTCCGCATTGTCGGTTTTGCAGTCGAAGATTTACAGGGACGCGGGGGCAATGCCGTGGCGTCCGGGCAGGATGTCCGCTTCGTGTTCCGGTTCATTCGAAAGCCGGACTGCAGAATGGAAAATGTAGTCTTCAGTTTCTCCGTCGAATCGCTGACAGGAGAAAAGATGCTCTTGTTTGCCAACGATCTCACAGGAGATTCTTTTTCCGGCATACCCTTGCACGGTAAGGCGGTCTGTACGATTCCGAGATTTCCCCTGATTCCGGGCATATACCGGATAGCGGCTTGGGCAAAAAGGAACCGAGAGCCTCTCGACGTCATATCCCCCGCCGCGGAGATTCAAGTTATTGAGGGAGATTTTTTCGGCACGGGAAGAAGAAAGAAGCCGAAGTTCGGACCATTTCTCGCGACTCACTCATGGGTCATTGAATCTTCCCGTGAGTGAAGCATAGATGAAAGATGTCGATGGCTTCACTGAGGGAGGCTATGCTTCTTAAGGAGATAAATCGATGATTGTCATCAGCGCCGGCATGCAGAAGGCCGGGAGCGCCTATATCTTTAATATGCTGAACGACCTTTGCTCCCTTTCCGGGGGACAGGACGTAAGGCAGGTGAAAGAGAAATATCATCTTTACGGATTGCTGCGGCATTACAATTGCAATGTCGGGACTCTTGCTGGTCACAAGCTCCTGAGGCTCCTCTGGTACAGCCGGCACGAGGGCTCATTCGTGATCAAGACGCATAAGGGTCCGACAAGGATGCTCCGCCTTCTGCTCAGGATGGGTATGGTGAAAGTTGTCTATATTTTCCGGGACCCACGCGATGCCCTTCTTTCTGCGATGGATCACGGGAGAAGGATAGTAGCAGCAGGAGAAACTCATACCTTCGCTGAGCTTCTCAGCTTTGAGCAGGCATTCGCGGCTGTGAAGGCGTGGACATGCAGATGGCAGCAGTGGAATGATTGTGGGGGAGTGCTTCTCCTCAGATATGAGGACCTTTTATCGAACCCGTTGAACGAGATGGAAAAGATTGTCACATATCTCGGTTTTGATGCGGGGCCCGCAGACATTGCCGCAACGCTCGCTGCATACAGCAGGGATAAGGCACGTGCATCCAGTAAATCAGAATATTTGCATTTCAATGTGGGTAGATGCAGCCGGTATCGCTCCGAGATGCCCGAGGATCAGAAACGGCGTTTTCAGCGCGAGATGGGAGAACTTCTCACGCATATGGGATATCCGAAGGACTGAGCGGATACGGCAAAGTCATGCAGGAAGTCGCTAGCACGAGCAATCGGCCTCTACAAGGAGGCGCGGGAAGTATATTATAATAATTATATATTTTGTTCTGG
>QKDO01000076.1 GCA_003252075.1 Nitrospirota bacterium | reverse complement strand
GCATGACCGTGAAATCACTGATCTCAGTCTGGAACTCTTCCCGCTCCTTTGCCGCAGCATTGGAAATATCTTTCTTCAGGGTGAGAACCGCCTTCCGGCCTTCCATCCTGAGCCTTAGCGTTAACCCCGATCTCTTCAAGTGCTGGTCGGGAAGGTCAAAGTACAGCGCATGGATCTTGCCGTCAAAGACCTTCTTCGCACCGAGCGCGCTGAGGCGCGCTTCAACATCTGCCCGGTTGATCTCCAGGATCTTTACTTCAATCTCGGTAGCTGCGGAGGGCATCTTTTCTTTATCGCCGCGGTACATGGTGTATTTCATTATATCTGCTTATGACCCGAAAAAAAAGCGTATCGTTTCTTTTTGAAACGACCCTGCCATGAAGGCTATATATACCGCCTGAGCCTACCTAAAGCCCTTATTTTACGGGCACGGAAAGATTTTAGCGCTTGACAAAAAAACAGTGTTCTTGATAGTGTTATCACAGTTATCTTTTTATAGAGCAGCATCGTACAGAAAGGGGGGAAGAGGATGACGAAAGCAGAACTCATTGATAAGATTGCTGCAGGGGCAGGTCTTACCAAGACAGATGCATCACGGTCCCTTGATTCAACGCTGGATGCGATCAAGGCAGCATTGAAGAAAGGACAGAAGGTGACACTCGTGGGGTTTGGTACGTTCGGCACTACCAAGAGAAAGGCAAGAAAAGGGCGTAATCCGAGAACCGGCCAGGTTATTAACATTCCCGCTGCCAAGACACCGAAGTTTACTGCCGGCAAGGCACTGAAAGACGCGATAAAGAAATAGGGCATGCCAGAGAGACATTCGGAAGGGGAGGAAGCGATTTGTCCCTTTTTTTTGTCCGCCAGGTATCACCTGCATGCAAGAGACGAAAGGAGACGTCATGCTTGTCGAGTTCAGTGTTGTTCCCCTGGGATCGGGCAGCAGCCTCAGCAGCAGGGTGGCAGAGGTTCTGGGACTGGTCGATGCGAGCGGTCTAGCCTATAAGGTCACGCCCATGGGCACCATAGTTGAGGGGACATGGGATGAGGTCTTCAGGCTCATAAAGCGCTGTCACCGGATTGCCCTTCAGCAGGAAGAGCGGGTGTTGACGACGATAAGAATCGATGACCGGAAAGGTGCAGCGAACAGGATCAATGCCAAGGTAAGATCCGTGGAAAAGAAGCTCGGAAAGGCGCTGAAAAAATGATGACATGCAGGGGCATCCTTGCAGGTATTGACCTGGGGCCTGGCACGGGAAAGATCGTCTCCTATGCGGCATGTTTTTCCGCTGCAGCACAGGCCCCGGTGAGGCTCCTCTATGTGATGGACTACCTCCTTACGCCGCCTTCCTACCTCATGCCCTATATCGAGGAGGAAACAAGGAGGGAGGAGACCGAGATGGCCGGGTGGCAGGCCGTGCTCAAAGAGAGCGGCGTTGCTTCTGACTACCGCCTGATGATGGGAAGGCTCCATGAGTCATTTGTGACCGCAATAACGGAATACCAACCCGATCTTCTGATCATCGGGTATGCATCCCACGCATTCCGACCCAGCAGTTCTGAGCGGCTAATCAGATATCTCGCAAGGCCGATGCTCGTTGTCAGGGGAGCGCGGTCAGTGGGGGCAGATACCGCTCCGGTGGCGATACGAAAGATCCTCTGTGCCGTTGATTTTTCCGAAAACTCGCGTCAGGCGCTTGCGCAGGCGTCCGCATATGCGTCTGCCTTTTCTGCATCCCTTCACATCATACATGCAGTTCCGTCTCACACATTAAAGGAACGATGGTCGCGATGGCATATGAGCAGCAGTACGGAGATGGATCAATTCGACGCGTCTGCTGATGCTGAAGGACGGGAGGCGCTTTCCCGGATGATCCATGATACCGGTCTTACGTCGGTGCAGGGCCATCTCGGGCATGGGATGCCTTCAGATGTCATCTGCGCTGCGGCAGAGAGCGGGGAATACGATCTGCTCGTTTTAGGAGCGCGGGGACTCTCTTATGTGAAGGGAATGCTCATCGGCAGCGTAACAGAGGCTGTGATCAAGGCTTCACCCTGTCCCGTGCTTATTGTCCACTGATGCTTGTCCCGTCGCTCCTTCTTCTGACAGGGCTTGGTCTGATCCTTCTCGCCGCAGAGTTTTTCACAAACGGCATTGAGGAGTTCGGCAGGCACTTCTCATTCTCCCAGGCAGTTGTCGGAAGTATTTTTGCCGCGGTCGGAACGGCCCTGCCGGAGACGATCCTGCCGTTCGTGGCAATATTCCTGTATGGGGGAGCTTCAGCAAAGGAGATTGGTGTCGGGGCCATACTGGGCGCTCCGTTTATGCTCTCAACGCTGGCATTTTTTCTGGTAGGCATTACGGTCACCGTAGCAGCCGTGAAGAAAAAACGCCGGTTCGAACTTCGAGTAGAGGCCCACTCCATAAAGCGCGATCTCCTGTTTTTCCTTGTCATGTACTCAACCGCCATCATCCTGCCGATCGTTGCCGGCAGGGCCGCGCTCATACCGACCTCCTGTGCCCTTATCGCGGGGTATGTGTTCTATGCCTATACAACGTTCAGAAGCGAGAGCGCCGAAATGGAGCATGCGGAGGGCATGTATCTCTGGAGGATCGCCAGGAGGCTCATGTCGCTTCCCCTGAGGGAACGGCCCCCCCTGCCGCTGATCCTGTTTCAGGTGGTGCTTGCGCTTGCGGTCATGGTCAAGGGCGCGCATACGTTCGTCCGCAGCCTCGAACTGGTATCGGTGATGTTCGGCATGGACCCCCTGCTCTTTTCCCTTCTTCTTGCTCCGGTAGCTACGGAACTGCCCGAGAAATTCAACAGCATCACCTGGACGTGGAAAGGGCGGGACACCCTTGCCCTGGGAAATATAACCGGTGCCATGGTCTTTCAGGCAACATTTCCGGTTTCTGTGGGACTGCTTTTCACCGATTGGGAGATCACCGGCATGGCGCTCTTTTCGGCCGTGCTTGCACTCTTTTCGACCCTGATAGTCCTTGGGGTGATACTGGCAAAAAAGCGCATCTCACCCTTTGCTGTCCTCTCTGGCGGCATATTGTATCTCGCGTATGCCGCAGTGCTCGTTCTGAAATAGGAACGTCCTTTCAGACAGTTGCGGGCATACGACAG
>QKDO01000093.1 GCA_003252075.1 Nitrospirota bacterium | reverse complement strand
GATCGAGTATCTCAGGCAGGAAGCAGGCATAGGCAAAGGTAAAGATGTATAAGACATTTAAAGAGATGCCGATCTGGCAAAAGGCAGTGGACATTGCAGAGGCAATTTTTCATTTTACCGAAGCATTGCCCCGAAAGGAAGATTATGGTTTCACTTCGTAGATCAGAAGATCTGCTCTAAGTATATCTGCCAACATTGCAGAAGCATATGGAAGAAATCACGCTCTGGATAAGATCAATTTTTATTACATGGCAAGAGGTTCTCTGACCGAAACGCAAAGTCACCTCGAATATGGGAAAAGGGTTGGTTATTTTCTCGCAAATAGAGCAGATGAACTTGATGAAACGTTAAACCAACTCTATAACAATGTAAACAAAGTCGTTCTGTCTCTGAAAGCAGGCAAGAAGTCAAAGGTGTAGAATGAAGAACAGGTATATGGGGAAACGGTCGGAAGCGGAGATACCGATAAGACAGGAATATTTTTCTCTCTGCCTCATTAATCTACCTCTACCTTTGCCTTTCCCTCTGCCTTTACCTCTCTATATAAGGAGCTCATATGTCTAAAATACTCGTCACCGGCGCTGCCGGTTTTATCGGTTCTCATCTGTCAAAACGTCTGCTGCTGCGCGGCGACGAGGTGGTGGGGCTCGACAACCTCAATGACTACTGCGACGTCAACCTCAAGCTCGCCCGGCTCAAGCAGATCACCCTGGACCCGAACTTCAAGCCCGTGCGCATGGACCTGCAGGACAGAGAGGGCATGAAGCGGCTTTTCGAAGAGGAGAATTTCGACATCGTGGTGAATCTCGCTGCCCAGGCAGGGGTGCGGTACTCCCTGATCAACCCGCACAGCTACATTGATACCAATCTCGTCGGCTTCTGCAACGTCCTCGAAGGCTGCAGGCACAACAGGGTGAAGCACCTTGTCTTCGCATCATCCAGCTCAGTCTACGGCGCCAATACCAAAATGCCCTTTTCCGTGCACCATAATGTGGACCACCCGGTCTCGCTCTATGCCGCGACCAAGAAGGCCAACGAGCTGATGGCGCACACCTACGCCAGCCTCTACAGGGTGCCCTGCACCGGGCTCAGGTTCTTCACGGTATACGGGCCGTGGGGCAGGCCGGACATGGCGCTCTTCCTCTTCACCAAGGCGATCATCGAGGGAAGGCCGATCGATGTCTTCAATTACGGCAAGATGCAGCGCGACTTCACCTATATTGACGACATCGTGGAAGGCGTGGTCAGAGTCATGGACAGGGTGGCTGCGCCGAACCCCGGCTGGTCCGGCGATGAGCCCGATTCCGCCTCGAGCTACGCTCCCTACAAGCTCTATAACATCGGCAACAATAACCCTGTCGAGCTGATGCGCTACATCGAGGTCCTCGAACAGTGCCTCGGCAAGAAGGCCGAGAAGAACCTCCTGCCCATACAAGCAGGCGACGTTCCTGCGACCTACGCCGACGTTGACGATTTGATCAATGACGTCGGCTTTAAGCCTGCAACCACCATAGAAGAGGGTATTAAGAAATTCGTCGAGTGGTACAGAGCGTACTATAAGCAGTGAGTATCGGGGTGAAAGCAATGGATCATGTGAACAATCTTGCAACTGAAGGCCCTCGCATAATCCGCGGACGCAACGTATCAGTGAACAAACAAAGGATCAAAAGGCAAAACTGGTGAACCCTGCACTTTGCTTTAATACTATAGGATGAACGGAGAAATCATGAAAAATCTTTCGAGCAAACGCATTCTGGTGACCGGCGGGGCGGGCTTCCTCGGCTCGCATCTCTGCGAGAGACTGCTGAACGAGGGACATGAGGTGCTCTGTGTGGACAACTTCTACACCGGCCGCCGCCAGAACATCGCCCACCTCGTATCAAACCCCCTCTTCGAAGTGCTGCGCCACGACATCTGCTTCCCCCTCTTTGTCGAGGTGGATGAGATCTATAACCTCGCCTGCCCGGCATCTCCCATCCACTACCAGTTCGATCCGGTCCAGACGACCAAGGTGAGTGTGCACGGGTCTATCAATATGCTGGGGCTGGCGAAACGGGTAAAGGCGAAGGTCCTCCAGGCATCCACCTCGGAGGTTTACGGAGACCCTGCGGTGCATCCCCAGACGGAGTCCTACTGGGGCAATGTGAATCCCATAGGCATCAGGTCCTGCTACGACGAAGGCAAGCGGTGTGCAGAGACGCTCTTCTTTGACTATCATCGCCAGCATGGACTGAAGATCAAGGTGGCGCGGATATTCAACACCTACGGGCCGCGCATGCATCCCAATGACGGCAGGGTGGTGTCCAACTTCATCGTGCAGGCGCTCAAGGAGGAGGACATTACTGTCTACGGAGACGGCACGCAGACACGGAGCTTCTGCTATGTGGATGATCTGGTGGACGGGCTGGTGCGGCTTATGTACAGTCCGAAGGGCATCACCGGTCCGGTGAACCTCGGCAACCCTGTGGAGTTCACCATCCTCCAGCTGGCTGAGAAGGTGATCAAGATGACCGCCTCAAAGTCCGAGATCGTATTCAAACCATTACCCTCTGACGATCCGACCCAGCGGCAGCCGGACATAAGCCTGGCAAGAGAACAGCTGGGATGGGAGCCGGTCGTAAAGCTCGACGAAGGACTGAAGAAAACGATCGAGTATTTCAGCGGTCTGGTAGTCCCGATCTACTAGTCACGATATCTTATGCGGTGCGAACCTTCTTTGCCATGAACTATGAGCTTTCCATTCTGATTACCAGTTACTAATTTCCGACCAGCAATGCAGAGACAGGGTGAGAGAAGAAATGGATAAACATCATAACAGCAGGCACCCCGGCCACCTTCCCGACAACCTATCAGATCGGGGGCATTGCGCGCTCTTTCTGATAGCAACCCTTGCCCTTTTGCTCTGTTGTACGGGGGAGTTGACAGAAGCTTCTGACAAGAAATATGAGCGGTCCGTCGAGACATACACCATACCCGATGTGGTGCTGGTAAACCAGGACGGCAAGAAGGTGCGGCTCAGGAACCTCCTGCTGTCTGAGAGGCCGGTCATTGTCGATTTTATCTTCGGCACCTGCACGACCATCTGCCCTGTTCTGTCCGCAGGCTTCAGCAATCTCCAGCACAAGCTCGGCCCTGAATCCGGCAAGGTGAGTCTCGTCTCCATATCCATC
>QKDO01000019.1 GCA_003252075.1 Nitrospirota bacterium | reverse complement strand
TCATGCATGCCATGATCCTGCCCGGGCTCATGCTCCAGCGCCTGACAACCCGCGAGCCGGACGATGCGCAGCTTGAGGTCGCCCTGAGCGCCATGATCGAGGTCCTGAAACTGGAGGAACCGAATGCTTGACGGTCTTGCAGGAAGTCCGTATACGGCGTTGCGCTTTTTCCCTAGCAACGGCGACGTACCGCTATGTATGGCTCATCCCCTGGTCTTCCCACGCACTGCCCCTGGAGCTTTTTGCGTTGCCGGATATATTTTACCGAATTGCGGGATCGTCAATGCTTGAAAAGCTCAAGATGATCGAGGACAAGTACGACGGACTGAACAGGCTTCTCAGCGACCCCAAGGTGCTGGCAACACCCGCCGAGTTCCAGAAGTATTCCCGTGAACATGCGGAACTGCAGCCTATAGTCGAAAAGATCGTTTCATACCGCAAGCTCCTCGATGACCTCGACAGCACGGAAGAGCTCCTGAGCAGTGGTGACATGGAAATCAAGGAGCTTGCCAAGGCAGAGCTGGAGGATCTGAAGAAAAGGAGGCCGGCATTCGAGGAAGAACTCAAACTCATGCTTCTGCCTGCAGACCCCCGTGATGCAAAGAGCGTCATTCTCGAGATACGTGCGGGGACAGGCGGCGAAGAGGCCGCGCTCTTTGGTGCCAACCTCCTCAGGATGTATACGAAATATGCCGAGTCAAAGCGATGGAAGGTGGAGGTCATCAGTATGAATGCCACCGGAATTGGCGGCATAAAGGAAGTCGTTGCATCCATAGAAGGAAAGGGAGCCTATAGCAAACTCAAGTACGAAAGCGGTGTTCACAGGGTCCAGCGGGTCCCGAGCACAGAAGCATCAGGCAGGATACATACCTCGGCCGCAACGGTTGCAGTGCTTCCCGAGGCAGAGGAGGTCGACATAAAGATCGATCAGAAGGACCTTAGGATTGATACCTTCTGCTCTTCGGGGGCCGGCGGGCAGAGCGTTAATACGACCTATTCTGCCGTAAGGATCGTGCATATTCCGACAGGGGTCGTTGTCCAGTGTCAGGATGAGCGCTCCCAGACGAAGAACAAGGATAAGGCCATGAAAGTCTTGCGTGCGCGTCTCTATGACATAGAGCTTGAGGAAAAGGAAAAAGAACGTGCAGAGACAAGAAAGTCTCAGGTCGGGACCGGTGACAGGTCTGAGAGGATCAGGACCTATAACTTTCCGCAGAACCGCGTCACAGACCACAGGACAGGACTTACGCTGCATAAGCTCGAACAGGTGCTCGAAGGCAACCTCGACGAGATGATCGATAACCTCACCACGCATTTCAACGCCGTGCGGCTCAAAGAGCTGTAAAATCCCATTACCTGATAACGGGGTCTGGATGCCTCGCAACCTTCAAGAATTGGCAACATATTTAATCGGCATGACGCTTTTTTCTGTTCGATGCTGTTGGTCTCATAAGAACCTTGGTTGCCTTGGAAGCAAAGGTGACCGGTTCCACAATGTCATCGTGGCGTTTCCTCGGCCACCAGCCACTGTTGAGATATGAGACTCCTCGATTTGCTCAGAAAATCAACTGAATCCCTTGAAGCTGCCGGCATTGAGGATGCCCTGCCTGATGCCGAGATGATCGTGCTTCACGCGCTCGGCATGGAACGGCTAGATGCCTATGTAAATAATCCGGAGATGAGGAAAGCAGATGCCGCGAAGATCAAACGGCTTATCCAGAGGAGGAGGAAAGGCGAACCAGTCCAGTATCTCACCGGAATTGTTGCGTTCCTCGGACTGACCGTACAGGTCGGCAAAGGGGTCCTGATTCCAAGGCCTGAGACGGAACTGCTGGTGGAAGAAGTTATAAAGACCATCAAGAGCGAGGAGTTAGGAGCTAGGAGTCAAGACAAGCCTGCCGGTGCTGCATCTTGCGACTCACGACTCACCCCTTACGCCTCGCTATCTGTGCTTGATCTCTGTACGGGCAGCGGATGCATCGCCCTGGCGCTTGCAAAGGAATTTCCGGATGCCGACGTCTATGGGACAGACGTATCAAAGGAAGCGCTTGCCTATGCCCGGAAGAACGCAAAGATCAACAGCATACAGAATGCAACATTCCTGGAGGGCTCGCTCTTCGTGCCGGTGAACGACAGGAAATTCAACATCATTACTGCCAATCCACCCTATATCAGAAGAGATGAACTTGATACCCTGCAGCGGGAGATTCGGGATTGGGAGCCCTTGGATGCGCTGGATGGGGGCGAGGACGGCATGGACTTCTACCGCCAGATTCTTTCCTCTGCCGGGGAATATCTCGGCCCCGGTGGATGCATATTTCTCGAGCTCGGCTTCGACCAGGCAGGCTTTGTGCAGAAGCTCGCTCAGGAACAGGGCTTTAGAGATGTTGCTATTATCAATGACTATGCCGGGATCGGAAGAATTCTGGAGGCGAGAAAAGAGAAGTTCCCCAGTAATAAACCCAATTAAGATCAGGCACCATGCTGCTGCGTATGAATGGTATTAAGCACTTTTGACATCTATTGAAATCTTAATTGCTTTCTGAAGTTCACGCGAATGGAATTGGCTCGAAGACCATCAAGTACCAGTGAAATCAACGTCAGACAAACTTCTCATATTGTGCGAACCTCGCCTTGAATCATTATTACCATAAAAGGCGAGTGTGACCAATAGGGCTGGTCTTGATATGGACATGCGTTTCCTCTATTGTTACCCCTTTTCCGCTGTATTTTCGAAAAGGGCTTCAAAACAGGTCAACAGCCAAAATGTGGGTTTAAGGAAGGACATTTGCATCTCAACAATAGTTCCTAACCCTCGTAATAAATAGATAAAAGAATAACAGCTGAAGGGAAAAAGAGATCCTCCTTTTCCCTTCATGCTGATTGGGCTATGTGTCAGAATCGGTCAGGAGGTGTATGCTTATTGTCGTCTTTCATTTGAGGGAGGCTTTTCACATTGTCTGGGGGCTGAACCGGCCACACATTTATTTTCCAATCCGATTTCTCTTCAGCTCCAGTGGTTTTCCCTTCTTCTAAGACCTGACCTTGCTGCTTCTCATCCCTGCCTGTCGGACCGCCCTTTGGCGTATCTGCATCTACATCAGCAACAACGAACACGCCGCCAGTACCAGGCATTATTATAACCTCCGGACGTGCCTCAAATACGACGGATGGCGGCAGAGAAATTCCGGCATTTATATCTACCCTTGCCATTGTCGGTAGTGGAACGACATTTGCCAGCGCAAAAGAAATCGACACCAATAGTAACTTTTTCATTTTGTTGCCTCCTTATTTCAGTTTTATCCGGAAACGGACCTTTTCTGCCCTCGAGGGATTAAGAGGTATGCCCTTAATTCCGACCGTCGGGTCCTTCGCCCCCGGCACGATCTGTCTTCCTTCCACTTTTATTTTATCACTTTTTGTATTCAGTCCTGCGTCCGTAAGCTTACCTAAAAAATAGACACCTCATAGTAGCACTTTCTTACAAAACAATTTTCTCTAAGTGAATAAGGATAGTTCTTATGCTTAGGGTGCGTTTGCTCGTGCTCTCTTCTGGTTTCCTTCGGAAATCGTCATTAGTTTCGTTCTCCTGAAACTATCGATATGCCGGTGTTTTTCGCAGCCTCCCTGAAAGCATCTTTCATCGGGGAATCCTCAGCAGTTTCAATATTGCACACCTGTTGGCTCGGTGTACTTCGCATAGAAATAATAAAAGCTCGGCAATGCTCTCCCCTAGCGTCTTAAGTATGTGCATCCTTACTGCTTACGCATTATTCGCCACAACGGCTGCCATCAACACAGCGACGACTGCCGCTTTGCATGTTCTTGCTGACGGAGTCTTGGAGATGTCTGCTGCACCAACTCTCAAATGACACGCGATTTGATAAAATATAAAGGATCGGTTTTGCAATTATATTCTGAGCAAGGATTTATAGGAAGATCAACAGAGGTGTGTAAAAATACCTGATTATGTCCGACACTGCAGAAGATCAATTCCATAGGGCAATGATTGCAGTCTATCAAAATGCACTCAGAGATTGCACCCAGAGGGCTGCTTATTTTCTTCAGATGGTCGGCAGTCAGGGAGGGGTAGAGACAGCAAGGAAGCTGCTTCAATCAGATGATGTCGAGCGTGGCCCTGCAGCACTTTGGGAATGCGGAAGACTTGACCTGATGTTTGAGCATCTGATTCTGCAGCCAAAGTATGCAGAGTTATTTACTGATGAAGAAAAGAGCATGGCACATCAGAGGTTAAGAGAATACGGCTATTCTCTGTGATCCAGCTTGCGTCAGGCTGCATGCCATCCCTTCGCGGATGTCTGGGCTAATCGTCGTTCACTATCGAATCAGAGGTGCAAGTGTTATGAAAATGCCTGCACGTCAATCCTCACATCTGCACGGGTAGTAGATCTTGAGTGCGGTCTGGATCTTTTCAAGGGCTTCTTTCTGGGTCTTGCCCCGCATATGTACGCCGGGAAGCTCCTTTGCTTCGGCGACCCAAGTGCCGTCATCATCCTGATAGACCGTGAATTCCCGCATGTCTGAAATATACCATATTTGAGATGTGCCAAAAAACTGCTTTTGTATTACAATAACGAAAAAGATATCAGGGGAGGCGAAACTGGACAAGCTTGTTATAAGAGGCGGCAAGAGATTGAAGGGCTCAATAACCGTCAGCGGGTCAAAGAACGCTGCTCTTCCGATTATGGCAGCGACCCTGCTTGCCCCGGGGGAACATATCCTCAGGAATGTGCCGCATCTGAGAGATGTCTCGACGATGGGCAGGCTCATGGCAAACCTCGGCGCAGGATTTCACCTTGAGAAGAACAGTGCTATTCTGGACTGCTCGGAGATAAAGCACCATGAAGCTCCCTACGATCTGGTCAGTACCATGCGCGCATCGGTTCTGGTGCTCGGTCCCCTTGTCGCGCGTCTCGGAAAGGCCAAGGTTTCACTGCCGGGCGGGTGCGCGATAGGTGCACGCCCCATTAACCTTCATTTGATGGGGCTGGAGAAGATGGGTGCGACCATAACCCTCGACTCAGGATACGTGATCGTCAGGGCCAAGAAACTGACGGGAGCGTCCATCTATTTCGATATGCCGACGGTGACCGGCACCGAGAATATCCTGATGGCTGCAGTTCTTGCTGACGGGAGGACCCTTATCGAGAATGCTGCCCGCGAACCCGAAGTGGTCGATCTTGCCGATGCGCTTATTGCCATGGGTGCGAAGATAAAGGGCGCCGGAGAGAGCGTCATCGAGGTCGAGGGAGTGAGAAAACTGAAACCTCTCAGGTATACGGTCATCCCCGACAGAATAGAGACCGGGACCTTCATGGCTATTGTGGGAATAACCGGGTCAGATATTACACTCAGGAACAGCAGGGCTGACCACCTCGATGCGGTGATGAATAAGCTGACGGACGCCGGCATGATGTTCAGGCCGACGGGCAAAAATATCCGAGTCATGGGTCCGGAACGACTGAAGGCGGTGAGCACGACGACGATGCCCTATCCTGGTTTCCCGACGGATATGCAGGCGCAACTGATGGCAATGATGTGTATCGCAGAAGGAGCGAGCGTCATTTCGGAGAAGATATTCGAGAACCGCTTCATGCATGTAGCTGAACTGAAGAGGATGGGTGCGGATATCACGATCGAAGGGGGTATCGCCACGGTAAGAGGAGCGAAGAAGCTTAAGGGCGCGCCGCTCATGGCTACCGACCTCCGTGCGAGCGCATCACTGATCGTGGCGGCGCTGGCTGCAGAAGGCGAGACATCGGTGAAAAGGATCTATCATCTTGACCGGGGATATGAGAGGATTGAAGAGAAGCTGCAGTCCCTGGGGGCGGATATAATCCGGGAAAAAGAGTAAGAATACCGTGGACTGCCACTGCTTCATATCATGCCAAAGTTCTGGCATGCCGTGTCACTGCGGTTGAAGTTTTTTTTCAGGACGTCCGTATTTTTCGTCAGGTCATCCCGCTGTAAGAAGCACCGTCGGATACCTTGCCGTACGCTTTCAAAATGATACGTAGATCTGTGCCTCTCCGATTAACGAGTACACATACCATTAAATAATTATCAGAAAGCGCACCTGTTACTGATTATGGGTAGTAATCTTCAGAAGACTGATTGTATTACTGCTGGTTATTGAAGTCCGACTAACACCGACTGCTTGATAAGTATTGGAAAATGAAACTGCTGCTGATTATCGGAAGAAATATAAGTAACGCTGTTTATCAACCGAGCGGCTGCTGACTTCCCAAAGAAGATTTCAGGCTTCCCTCCCTGACCGAGCTTACGGTCATCGGAAGCACATCCCTACACCGTGATGGGCTAGGCAACGCTGCCTGCTGCGTATAGATAATCAAACGAAGCAGATGCGGCTCGTCCCCTGCCGTGGGCTCGATGCGCGTTCCGACCAGTCTGACCGCGAAGATAGCAGGATGAGCCGGTCTTCTCCTGATAGGGTGAGCAGCGCAATCCGAACCCATTGTTTACACTAAGATAATCTCTCGAAGGTTTCTATCGCGGGTTGAACCGTGCTCCAAATTTATCGGCCAGTACTGATAAAGATATCTCCGTCGTAAAGCCTTATCTGTCTCTCTCGAAGCCCATCGTTGGCCGTGGCCCGGTCATGGGCGTATCCTTTTCCGCCGTCCTTGACAGTATACTGCATGCCGTTCACTTCAAAGTGAGCAGTATTATTGTTGATGAAGATTTTGGTCATGGGAAAGGGCTTGTTCGGCGGCAACGCCGCCATGGAGAATTGTAGCCAGTCCAGAATCTTTTTCCTCCTTTCCAAGTCATAGAGAAAGAAAAGGATTTCCCCTGCCTCAGGCTGATAGGAGGGTGTGTCGGGCTCGCCGGTGGCGGGACGGCCGTGGAACTCGGCCCAGAATTGCACCTTGTCGACAATCCCGTCCTTGTCATAGTCGAAATTCATGACCTCGGTGTAGGCCACGGCCCCCTTTAACTCCGCCGGAGAAGCGGCGAACGCCTGCCCGACGAGCAGGACCCAACATGCTACCCATAAAGACCTCCACCTCATATCACCCCTCCGACAACCGCTCGGGCCTGCAAAATTCTGGCTTCGATTTGTTCACAGGAATGGATGCAGGCCTCGACGTAACTCTTTGCCTCGCAGAAGATCCGTTGAAGCTCCTCCTCAAGTTCAACATCCCCCAGCACTTCTCCCACCCACTCAGCCAAAGAAGGGAGGTGGACTGCCGGGAGGGTACGGGCATCGGGCAGGAGATACAAATACGCCTCTCTCAGACTGCGTATGGAGTCCTGCAGCACCCCTACTGGCTCCATGAGGCGACAAGCCGTCAGTCGTTCCCGGTAGGGAACGGTAGCAAGCAGTTTCCTGGCAAGATTCGGGCTCGGTGGTGCCAGAATATTATTCATGCGGCTTTCCTCCCAGCTTGCCGACGGCTTCAAGTGCGTCTGCGACATGGTCCAACTCCATTTTTTCCAAAGTATTTCGCAGCGGCCAACCCGTTTTCGTATCCCATCCCTCGAGCCGGTAAAAAATCGTCTTCCACTCCTCGAACTTGTCGAAGTCTATTGCACGGCCCATCACATCCGCATAGCGCCACGTTCCATCCTTGTCTCGACATGGCCAGAAGTAGAAGGGGAGAATTTCGCCCTTGGTAAATCGATTCTCGTAAATATAGGGGGCGAAACGGACCATGTCGCGGTGCCTTCCCTGCAGTACCCAGATGGCGTTGTCCAGGTTCCAGATGCGGCGCCCCAGCTCGATGCCCTGCTCGAAGGATAGACGGTCGCCGGTCACGGCATTCCAGAACACCTGCTCTCCCGCATCGGCCGAGGCCGTGGCGCCGGAAAAGTCGGGTGTATTGGAGTTGTAGAGATTTGGCCAGCGCAAGTCGCAGAAGAGGGCGGACTGTTTCCAGAACCGGCAATAGTGCAGCTGCCAACGAACGAGCTGAGCAACGGCCTCAGAATACATGTTCGCGTTGCCGAAATCCAGGGCCTCGGGCCGGTCCTTGATGTAAGGAGAGAGCTTGGCGGCGACGGTCTCCACCATTTCACGGGCGTCGAGGCGCATCGGCATGCCGAAAGCGAAGTGGATGTTAACGTCCCAGAAGATCTGGTTGAAGCAGTGGCTGTTGAGATCCCGGTCTCCCACGATGGTGCCGTAGCCCCACTCCAGTTCCGCCCGGGGGTCGTAGCCGTGCTCCGGAGAGCCCCAGTATGGGAAATGCATGGCACCGGTGCGAAGGTCCTCCTCGCGCCCCCATTTCAAAGCTGCCTGAAGCCAGCCGTCGGCCAGGTCGGCTCCGATATCCGTCCTCGTTGCCAGAGCGTGGATGAACTTCTCTGCAAAATCCAGAGTCCCGAGTTCCTCCCAGGGCAGGCTCGAGGGGATGGCGCGCCCATCACCGAGAATCCCTTCTTCATGGAGATGTTCCAGCCAGTGCAGTCCCGCCATGACAGGATACGAGTTGAACCCATACTTCTGCACGATGTCCGCGGCCTTGAGATTGACCTCGGTAATCTCCGCGGGCGTTTTGAAGACCCGCCGGACATGACTCAGGTACCATGACGTTTCCTGGCAGCTAGACTCGTTTCCGTAGCCAACACCGTAGCGTGCGCGACACCCGGTGATACACCCCTGGCAGGCCTGTGGCCGTCTGTTCTTGGTCGGGGGGGCGGAAAAGAGAACGGGTCTGAAAGGCTTTGCGAGAAAAGACCAGGCCCTGAGATCCGGGTTTTCGGTGTGAGTCGCGTACTTTTCTTTGGTGGCAAAGCGGGCCTGAAGGAGGGCTGCCGGATCCGCCACCGAAAACAAGCCCGTACCGGTTACGCTGATCGCCTTGAGGTTCTTCGCCCCCCAGACGGCGCCAAAACCGCCCTGACCCGCGCCGTTGCCAGCATCATGGATTAGACAACCATGGCAGGAGAGGCTCTCTCCGGCAGGCCCGATGGCAAGGACCGCCGGCTTGTCCGCCGTTTGGCCCTCGTCGAAATGTTTCCGGATTTCCCTCCACGCCTTCTTGGTCCCCTGCTCGGCTCCCACCTCGCGCCAGATCTCCTGCTGGGTGGTCCAGGTGTCCTTCCCCCAGAGCGATCGGGCGTCGCGGAAGGAGACCTCGTCATTGCGGATGTCGATCCAGAGGGGATGGTCCGCCTTGCCCGTGACGACGATTCCGTCCCATCCCGCATACTTGAGCGTCGTGGAAAAACGTCCGCCGAAATTGGAACGGGTAAACCAGGAAACTGGATGCAGGCCCACACCGACCCCTACCACCTCGCATCGCCCTCCCGCTGACGGGACGATAGTCCCGCAGAGGGGGGAGGTCATGATGCAGACCACATTGGCGGGGCTGCGGCCATCGGTTATCGTCTTGTCTTTGCAAAAGTCCCAGAAAAGGGCCGAGCCCATGCCATGACCTCCCCCCCAGGAGCGATAATGCTCCGTAAGGATCACCGCCGACTTACGACTCGACATATCCAGGTGGAGAATCTTGCCCGCATACCCGTACATGATTGTCCCGCCCTCCTATTCAACGCTCATTCCGAGTTTTGCCCAAGCTGGCCCGCGAAGGTTCACCTGATAGGAGTCCTCAACTTTCTGGTCGGGCATCTCGCGTGAAAACTTGAAGGCACCAACGGGGCAGACCTTCACGCAGGCCTGTGTCCCCCCGGGACCACCTTTCTCCCCCAGATAGGGAGTGTCCCTGCAGAGATCACACTTCTGGGCCTTTCGGCTCATCGGGTCCCACTGGAGCCGCTTCGGCGTATAGGGACAGGCCTCAATGCACTGCCGGCAGCCGATGCACCGATGGGTGTCGATGATGCGAACGTTCCCGTTTTTGGGATCCGGACGATTCGCCGAGACAGGGCAGACCTGGACGCAGGGGGCGTCTTTGCACTGGCGGCAAACCGCCATGAAGACATCGTTGGGCCAGTTCTGGAAGGAGTCCTGCTGGATCTGCACCCGGGAGAGGGTATAGGAGGCCACACCCCAGTGGGCCAGAGCACATGCCATTTTGCACGATCCGCATCCTTGGCATTTCTTCAGGTCCACGAGAAGGAAGCCTTCGGCGTCCGCCATGACGAGCATTTTGCCAGGCAGGATGAATGCACCGCCCACTGCGGCCACTAGAGCGAAGCCGCCTGCACCCATGAGGAACCTGCGTCTCGTGATTTCACCCGTAGGGGATTCTCTGGCCTCATCCATGTTTTTGACCCCCCTCTAGCTCCTTTAACCAGGCCGCATGTTCTTTTTCAGCGTATTCCCGACTCACCTAGCCCGTCAGTGCCGAGCGCAACAGCGGCCATGACCATGGCACGACCGAGCCCAGGGTCACGTGTGCGAGCAGGAAGAGCAACATAACGACTGCAAACAGATCGTGCGCAACGGTCATCACATACACAAATTGCTCCGGCATCAGGACAAATCGTGCCATTACTTTGAAGAGGCCGGTCACGACGATGACCAAGGTCGTCAGCACGGCGATAGGAAACGCCAAGCGTTCAGAGGCAAGGAACTTGCCCGCCTCGACCGTTCGCCTTGTCAGACTGAAGAGGTGTGCGTAATGCAACACGGCCTCGCGGGGGGAATCCTTGTCCGGAAGGGAGTCCTTCAGTTCCTTCGGCTTCACAATCATGTTTCCCCCCCAGTAGAAAAACCCGAAGACGAAGTACAGGGAGGCTACGAAGTGTAGGTTAAACAGAAAGGCAGTCCACAAACTCCGTGGAAGGACTCGGGGAATTACGAAGAGGCCAAGACCAAAACCCGTGGCAAGCAGCACAACGCATGACAGCGCGAGGGTCCAGTGCCCGAGCATGAATCCCCCGTCGTGTCGCAGCACCCTGTCTCCCGTGATGAAGGCGTCTGTTCTCCTAGTACCGGAACTTAGGATGAGCCCGAGTCCTATCATCGCAAAAATCGCCCATGGAACGGTGTCGAAAAATAGGTGTGTAATCCTTGTATTGCCTTCCCCGGACGTTACGAATTGAGCTTCGGTATAGGAGAACACCGCTCCGACTAAGCCGAGCAAAATAAGACTAATCCAGACGAACGGCCAGATTTTTCGTTTCATAACTACCCCTCGCGACAGTATCCATCATCCCTTAGTATCAGTTCGGAAGATTATTTAAAGAGATAGCCACTCTCTCGAAGAAAAATATCATAAAACGACGAGTCCATGGCCTCCTCCTGTTATTTACAATTACTTTCTGCTGAAGTTCTCACTGATTTCTTCCGATGGATTCATCATAATGCTCTCTTCCATCTATACACGGCAC
The DNA here is from genome assembly GCA_003252075.1 of Nitrospirota bacterium. GTDB lineage: Bacteria > Nitrospirota > Thermodesulfovibrionia > Thermodesulfovibrionales > UBA6898 > UBA6898. Next base: position 668 of record QKDO01000019.1, on the reverse strand, counting down.
TAATCAAACTATATGACCACGCAGGCCAATTGTCAAATAGAAAGCCTGGATTCTTCGCTATGAATCAATAACTCATCATATGCCGTATGACACCCTTCACACCTCTCGAAACTCCGGATGCGACCTTTATTCTCGGGATGATGTGGATATGGACATGAAGAATTTTCTGCCCAGCTGCCTCACCAATGTTCATTCCTGTGTTATACCCGTCCGGGCCCACTTCCGTGTCCAGTTTCTTCTTCATTATTTCCAGCAGCGCAAGCGTTCCTTCCCGCTCCCCTTTTGAAAGTTGGAAATAGTTATCAACGTGGCGCTTGCTGATAATCAGCGTGTGCCCTTTGCTGACCGGACATCTGTCTCTGACAGCGAGCGCATGTTCGTTCTCATCAATAATATCTTTCGCTGGGATGTCGCAAAACGGACAGCCGTTCATCCTGCGCATGCTGTTTGACGGCCGTCCTTCAGCTTGGATCATATCCTTTCTCTTCTCACTTCGTAATCATTATTTTGCCATGACGGTTATACTGAGTGCTTGCGTTGACGCTATGACAATCCCGTTGGATTTCTGCGTCATGATATATCTACCTTTTTTTCCCCTTTAGGTGCTATGTTCTATCTCAATATTCTCTGAAAATGCGACTTCGCTCTTTTTTTGGTCTAATAGAGAA
>QKDO01000029.1 GCA_003252075.1 Nitrospirota bacterium | reverse complement strand
TGCAATTCCCGCACCAGAAGTAGGCGCCTTAAGCGAGCGGAGCGCCTCGGGAATCCTTCTGGAATACAAAGAAAGATTCCGGACCGATCCCGGATCAAGCCTGGACAGGCGCCGGAATGAATGCGTTATATCATCAGGTGGCCTTGCCCGTGACCGCATGAGTAAGTTAATCCATAGACACTATGGACAGGTAACAAATAAGCTCAAACAGACATTACGAAAGGCTTATCTTGTACATCTCACATCCTTTCCATCTCGCACATCCTTTCCATCTCGCACATCCCTTGCAAGAACAGAATTTTGTGGTAGGATGTTATAGGAGATCAACGAACACCCGACTTCCGAGGGCAGATAATGATACATGGTAAGATCATCTCTATACACGGAGATGTTATTGAGGTGGAATTCCTCAACGGCCTTCCTAATATCAACGATCTCCTAACTGTCAGGAAGCCGGATGCCTCCTCTGTAATGTTTGAAGTGCACGACCACAGCAGTCGTAAAACCGCAAAGACCATTGCCCTCGGTTCCACGGAAGGGCTGAAGAGGGGCATGACAGTCGAATATTCGGGAGGACCGCTCCTGGTCCCGGTCTGCAGGGACTGTCTGGGCAGGGTCTTCGACATATTCGGCGAGCCCATCGACGGCAAGCCCCCGTTGAAACAATACTCACTCAAGCCGATTCACCGTCAGCCTCCTGCGCTTGAGGAACAGGTTACCGCGTCAGGCATTCTTGAAACCGGGATAAAGATTATCGATCTCCTGTCGCCCTTTCCGAAAGGTGGAAAAGTGGGTCTTTTCGGCGGGGCAGGTGTGGGCAAGACAGTGCTGCTCATGGAATTCATCTATACAATCGCAAAAGTCCATGCAGGGATATCCATATTCTGCGGCGTCGGCGAGAGGATGCGGGAGGGGCACGAACTCTGGAGAGAGATGCAGAGGCAGGGGATTATCGACCATGCGTCCCTGATATTCGGAGAAATGCACGAGGCCCCCGGCATACGGTTCAGGGCCCCGCTGGCCGCGATAGCACATGCAGAGTTCTTCAGGGACGACTGCGGGAAGGATGTTCTTTTCCTCATCGACAACATCTACCGTTTTGTCCAGGCAGGAAATGAGGTTTCAGTCCTTCTGGGACGGCTCTCATCGAGGGTCGGATATCAGCCCACGCTTCTTGCCGAGCTTGCCGAGGTCGAAGAACGGCTCGTCTCTACAAAAAAAGGTTCGATCACCTCGGTCCAGGCGATCTATGTGCCGGCAGATGACATAACAGACCCTGCGTGCGCCAATGTATTGCCGCACCTCGATACCACCGTGGTGCTTTCGCGGGAAATAGCATCGAAAGGATTGTATCCTGCGATTGACCCCCTCCTTTCAACATCAAAACTCCTGAGCCCGGAAGATATCGGCAAGCGGCATTATGCCGTTTCTCAAGCGGTGAGGGAACATCTCTCGCGATACCGGGAATTACTCGATATCATATCCATGCTCGGCATTGAGGAGCTTTCGCCATCGGACAGGAAGATCGTCAGGAGGGCCCGCAGGCTCGAAGAGTTTCTCACCCAGCCTTTTTTCCTTACGGAAGAATTCACCGGCAGAAAAGGAAGGCATGTCCCGCTTGACAAGACTCTCGAAGGCTGCGAAAAGATCGTCGCCGGAGAAATGGATGCGTTCCCCGAAGAGAAGTTTTTCATGATCGGCGACGTCAGTGAAATAGCATGAGCGACCCGGTTTTCAAACTGAATATTGTTACACCTTCGAGCATCATGGTAAGGGAGATACAGGCGCTCCGGCTCGCTGATGAAACCGGGTCCTTCGGCATCTTAAAAGGACACACGGATTTCCTGACCGTGCTTCAGCCGTCCCTTGGTTACTATATAGATGCCGACGGCAAAGAGACATTTGTTGCTGTCGACGGCGGCATCTTCAGTATTCGGGGAGAGGACGTGACCCTGACCACCAGGGAACTCTTCGAGAGCGAAGACCCCGAAGAGCTTTCCACTATCATGGAACATGCTATACGAAAAAGGGAAAAAAACGAGCAATCGTTTTCAAGCATGCTTCAGGGCATTGAAAAGACATTCATAGAAAAGGCAGTTTCACTCGGACGGGAGAGGACATGAAGGAGCAGGAAGAATTCCCATCGGAGATCGAAAAAAAGGTCAGACGACTCTTGCAATCGAGAGACGATAAAGCCGGATTCTGGCATTATGCTTCTCTTATAGGAGGAGGCGGATGGCTCTTTGTAATCCCCGTAATTGCCGGCGCCTATCTCGGCAGGTTCCTTGATAAGCACGTGAAGGCTGGAATTTCCTGGACTCTGACCCTTATGCTCCTGGGGATCGCCATAGGGACCTATAACGTCTGGTATGTGTACTTCAGGAAGTCAGGCCGATGAAGACCCTGCGCTTTTTCCCGGAAACAGTCATTACCCTGGGGCCGGTAGCCATCACCGACACCGTGCTGATTACCTGGCTGGTGATGGCCCTCATAACGGCGACCAGTTTCGTGATCACACGGAGGCTCGACCTTTCGCCGAATCTGCTTCAGGAGATCCTGGAGGCCTTGTTCGAGACCATGGAAAAAACCATCAGGGAAGTGCTGGATATCGATCCTGCTGAAGTAGTCCCCATCCTCGGCACCTTATGGATACTGATCGGTTTTTCCAATCTTGCCGGACTGATACCCGGGCTGACAACTCCGACTGCGGATCTGAACACTACGTTTGCCTTTGCAATGATAGCCTTTTCCATGACGCATATCTTCGGCATAAAAACCCAGGGCGTAAAGAAATACATCTCACATTACAGGGAGCCGACCTGGGTGCTGCTTCCGTTCCACGTGATCGCGGAAATTACGAGAACGGTCGCACTTGCCGTGCGACTCTACGGCAATATGCTGAGCGGGGACATGATCGCCGTCATCCTCCTCGGCATTGTCGGTTTTATTGTGCCCGTGCCGTTCAACCTTCTTCACGTAGTCATAGGATTAATACAGGCATACATCTTCGGTATCCTGACCCTTGTTTTTATTGCCGGAGGTCTTGGAGCAAAAGACAGGAACGAGGGAGGAAAAGGCCCTCTGGCAACGGGAAAGTGAATTACGAAAAACCCTGTTATAAAGGAGAATTACCATGGAACCCCTGACCATTGTCATCACCGCATCGATAATCGCAGCCGGGCTTGCCATTGCGCTGGGCGGTTACGGTCCTTCGCGTGCGCTTGGCGAAGCACTGACCAAGGCGCTTGAATCCATAGCGCGTCAGCCTGAAGCGTCCGCCCAGATCATGAGAACGCTCTTTGTCGGCATGGCGCTCATCGAGTCGATCGCTATCTATGCCTTTGTGGTCGCCCTGATCATCCTCTTTGCCAATCCGCTCCTCGGGTATCTCATAAAATGAGATTCAATATCTGGACCTTTGCGTTTCAGGTCATCAATTTTGCGGTCCTGCTCTTTATCCTCAAAAGAGTCCTCTATAAACCGGTAAAGGAGATTATGGAGAAACGGCGGGAGCTGATCGCAAAGACCATTGGGGATGCTGAAAAGAAAAAACGCGAAGCAGAGGAGCTCAGAAAGAAGAACCAGGAGGAGATGGAATCCATAAGGGAAATGCGTACCCGCATGACCGAGACCATGAGGGCTGAAATTGCTGAAGAGAGAAAGAGATTGCTTGCAGGCGCTGAGGCAGAGGCGGGGAAGATCATTGAGAGGGAAAAGGCGTTGTTCGAAATGGACATCACGAAGGCAAAGGCAGAGCTCAGGGGCCAGGCCATTGAGGCCGTATCTCTGTATGCGACTCAGCTCATCGAAGATATATCGGATGAACTGCTGCACGATGCCGTTTTCAGGAGAGCCAAAGATGACATCGTTCGTATCGCGGCCGAAATACGGGAAAGGAACGCCGGGGACAAGGTCGTTACCGTGGAGCTTATCTGTCCGTATCCGGCAGGAGGAGAAGCCCTGGAAGAACTCGAACACGTCCTGGAAAAAGAGATCGGCGCTAAAGTGGAACTCCTTGCAGAGATCGACAGGGGACTCATTGCGGGAATAAAGCTTAAGGCATTTGATATGGTCTATGACCTTTCGCTGGCGGGACAGATAAGCGCTTTCAGTACAAACCTCAGAGAAAAGCTCTAAATGGAAAAGGAGCTCTCAGCGCTGTTCGAAAAGATACGTAATGAAGCCTCAAAAAGCCGTTTTTCAGCCGCTTTTTCAGAGGAAGGCAAGGTACTCTCTGTCGGCGACGGAATCGTTCAGATAAGAGGACTCAGGAGCGCAAAGCTGTATGAACTGATCAGGATGGATAACGGGGATGAAGGCATCGTATTTGATCTTTACAGGGAAAGTATCGGCGTCGTACTCCTCACGCAACGCAGCAACATCAGGGCCGGAGAACCTGCATTCAAGACAGGCCTTATCGCCTCGGTCATGACGGGGGATGGGCTTTTGGGAAGGGTCGTGGATGCCCTGGGAAACCCCATTGACGGCGGACCTCCAATCGAAGACGGCCTGCCCTATCCTGTGGAGCGAAAGGCGCCCCTGCTGATACAGAGGGATTTTGTAACAACCCCGCTGTATACCGGCATCAAGGTCATAGATTCCATGCTCTCGATCGGAAGAGGACAGAGGGAACTGATCATCGGAGACCCTTCCACAGGCAAGACTTCCATCGCCGTCGACACGGTCATAAACCAGAAGAACTCTGATGTCATCTCGGTCTATGCAGCCATAGGCCAGAAAGCATCCAGCATACTGAAGATTACCGAAGAGGTGAAAAAGTACGGTGATATATCGAAAGCGGTCTTTGTGGTGGCCGAAGCTTCTGATCCGGTCGGTCAGCAGTATATCGCCCCGTACAGCGCTACCGCTATAGCGGAATTTTTTCTCGGAAAAGGAAAGGATGTCCTCATAATCTACGACGACCTGACAAAGCATGCAAAGGCATACCGTTCGTTGAGTCTTCTGCTGAGGCGGCCACCCGGCAGGGAAGCCTATCCGGGGGACATATTTTATATCCATTCAAGGCTTCTGGAACGGTCCGCAAGACTGCATCAGAAATACGGCGGCGGTTCGATCACGGCACTGCCGATTGTCGAAACACAGCAGGGAAGAATTTCTTCCTATATCCCCACGAACCTTATTTCCATTACCGACGGCCAGATCTATCTCGATACCGGACTTTTCAATAAGGGGATACGGCCGGCAGTAGATGTGGGGAAATCCGTGTCGAGGATCGGCGGCAAGGCCCAGATAACGGCGATGAAAGTTGTTGCTGAAAGGCTCAAGATCGACTATTCACGGTTCACCGAGGTCGAGGTGTTTACAAGGTTCGGGGCCCATGTTGAGGAAGAAACGGCTAAACTGATACGGCGCGGGGAGCGGATGAGGGAAATTCTGAAGCAGCCGAGGTTCCAGCCCTTCTCCGTACAGGAGGAGTTTCTGAGCCTGCTGGTCCTTGAGACCGGGGTCCTTGATGAGCTTGATCTGGATGCGGTAAATGCTTCATCGGCAGCAATCACGGCGAATATAATGATGGCGTTCCCTGAGATCATCAGCCGGATTGTTGCAGAGGGAGAGATCAACCCGAAAGATATGGACAGACTGCGGGAGTTTATTTACGCACAGAAACGGACATGACAGCCTCTGCTGACATAGAAAAAAAGATCCGTTCCTATGAGACACTGGAAGACATTGTCGATGCCATGAAGGCGTACGCTGGCGCTACGATCAGAAGGACCCAGGAATTTGTAACGCATATGAGGATGTATGAAGAGAATATCGTCAAGGCCATGGCCGAGGTTCTTCGCCATAACCCGCAGCTCGCCCCAAAGGAACAGAAATTGGGGAAAAAGATCATCATTGCCTGCGGATCAGCACAGGGTCTCTGCGGCCCTTTTAACGAAAAAATCGCGGATGTGCTTGCAGAAATCATTAATCCTGATGATATGCTCTTCATCATTGGACGAGAACTGAAGTCCTTCGTTGAATCCAGGGGGCTTCCTTATGCTGTCTATATTGACGCGGCAGTGAGCGTCAACGGTCTTCAGGAGGCTTTGCAGGGAACCCTGGCCCGCATGACAGGTGCCTACGGGGAAGAGGGGTATTATATCCTGACGCTTGTATTTACCGTCATCGCAGAAGGCCGCGCAGTGAACCTCGTAGAGCATATCCTTCCCCCTGGCACAGGAAAGATGCAGACAATGAACCTGGCAGCAGAAGCGCCGATGACCTATATCACTCCCGAAGTGCTTTTTGAACGTATCCTCGGGGAATATATTTACATATCCCTGTACCGGTGCTATCTCGAATCACTCAGGAGCGAAAACTGGTACCGTCTGAGGAGTATGGAAGGCGCATCCGAAAATATGAAGAGACGTCTTTCCGATCTTGAGTCCCTGAGAAGAACCGTTCACCAGGAAGAGATAACAGAAGAGATGCTTGAGATAATGGGCGGAGTAGCTGCGGTCAGGCAGCGGGAAGAGTAGACACTGTTGAGTAAGCAGCCCTTACGGGCTGTTATGCAAATGGTATCCGGTAAAAATATAGTCTGTCCTGTTTTTAACAATTCACTTTCTGCATCATAATTTCAATATAATCGGCCTCGCGCCGATTTGTGTTACGATGAGGAGGGCTACCGGGCCTCTCCTCACTGAACCGATTGGTTGTCACAGCTAGCCGCAGGGCCGCTCTGCCACTCAAACTATGATGACTCAATCCGTAATTCTCAGCAAAGGACGGTTTGCTCCACCGACAATTATTCAAGATCGATAGCGGTGAAAAGTGAGGAATACCGGGAGAAAGGTGTATGACGTTTGGCATGAGGCGCTGACCGCGGCCGCAGGTCGAGGGCAGTCGCCTCGATGGAAGGGCTAGGTACGTGTTGTTCCCAGGGCAACGAACTCACCCTCAAAGCGGCCTGCAATTTGACCTCGGTATTCAATCACCGCCGATACGGAGATTCTTGCGCGGCCCCTTCGCGTGAGCATTCGGGCAAATGCTTCCCAGGCTTCCGTATCCGGAGTTGATGCGGTTGCGGTGAAGTTGCCGGAGATCGGCACCTCGTAGTTCATGGTGTTTCGTTTAAGCACCAAGAGGGCACTGAGGCCTGAAGTTGTGAGGCGAGTGTGTAATAGTGACCAAGCGGCCAACATTGCTACGGCTGAGATGCTGCCGCCGAAGACGGTCTCGTGGGGGTTGGCGTTTGGTGCCAAAGGAGCAGACAGGACAACTTGATCGGGATCCCGTGCGACGACAGTTACTTGCATTGCTCTGGACAGGGGGATGTGCTCGTGTAAGTATTGCTCAAGATCGTGAGGGGTCAAGGTATTTCCTCTCGGGTGAACAAGTTATTAACTGGTTTATCGTTAATCATACCCAAACCCACAGGCCTAAGCAACATGTTGCCGGACTAGGCACATTCAAGTTATCTGATATAATTTAGTCAGAGGGTTCGCCAGCAAGGAGCGTGACCTGTTTAGGAACATTCTTGACTTTTACCCTTCAGAGTTGAGGCTCGATGTCGCCGCTACCAAGCGCAGCACGTCCTCCCTCCATGAGGAAGAGGAAATGGTAACGGGACTCCAGAAAAAAGTGGCAGAACTGACGTAAAAGAGCGGTCATCCCGACGTTTTTCTGGTTGTCTGATAACCTTGGGACGGCCGAGATCTTTTGAACTATACACAGGAGCCCAGAGATGGTCAAGAAAATCCCCGATCTGCCGGACAATGTCCTCGGATTCACGGCGAAGGGAACGGTTACCACCAATGACTATGAGTCAATCATCATACCGGAAGTGGAGGCCCTGTTCTCGCGGCATCGCAAAGTTCGCTTCCTCTATCACCTTGGCGAAGACTTCTCCGGATTCGAGGCTGCCGCCATGTGGGACGACACCAAATTGGGCCTCAAACATCTCACGGCCTGGGAAAGGATAGCTTTTATCTCGGATATAGAGTGGATTCGGGTAGCCATCCGGTTATTCGGGATCGCGATTCCGGGGCATGTTCGGGTGTTTCACAACCGAGAAATCACCGAGGCCAAGAGGTGGATCAGCGAATAACTCATTCGCGGCTTTGATCGTGCGACCGTTATACAATCGCTTGAAGCTTTGGATTAACCCGTGATAATCTTCCGCAGACAGAAAAAGCAGTTACCGGAAAGTCCTGAGGATGTCATCCTCCCCCTGGGAAAACAGGTCCTGGCCTGGAAAAAGGCTGACAAGAAGATGTCATGGGGCATAAAAGAGGAAATATTCGCATCTATCGGTCAGCCCCCTCCCCTTACGCAAGCTGAAAGAAAGTGGGGCTTTTTCGGTCCGGTTCTTTTCTATGGCTTTGGGGACGACGGTACCGGAAACGCTGATTGCTTATTGTCAGGAAAGATAGCATGGCAATACGCCCAAAAGAGGCTTGGACGGAAGATATGGCAGAGTCCCCATATCGATTTTGAAAGGGTCGATACGATACGGCTCCGCCCCGGTGCACCGCCAAGGCCCAAAGGCTTTTATTTTACTCTGATACACCTTGGCGAAAGATTCAAGTCGATGCCGGTTTCTCAGGCGCGCAAAGAATACACCTCAATGACGGGATTCGCGCATGAAGGATTTCAATTGCTTTGTATAACCCATCCCCATCTGCCTGTTCTAATGAGCGAGAGGAAAATACCCTTCATGGCGTTGGCCGACTACGATATCGCGCCCCACGGCTTTAATGATTTTTTTGATATTCCTCAACTCTTTTCTAGCAACAACATACTCGGTCTTGGGATTGGAAACGTCGAACAAAATTATCCTGGATTCGGGATCCCGACACTGATAATCCAGCGATCATCACAGTAAAAAGAACTCCCGTCAGATGCTCACCTTCCTGCTTCGGTAGCAACGACTGCAAGGGCTTCGGCAGGAAGTCAGCTTCGTGGCATAAATTCCCCATTTACAGAGATAAATGACCTGAGAGCCTTCGGCTAGTTCTTTGGATTCCCCGTCAACCTGCGTACCAGGGCAACGTCGTCATTCTTATCATCATTATTCTCCCTTCGCTTCGCTCAGGGGGAATGCGGCAGATGAAAGTTGCATATTTGTGGCTCTCCGCGCATGAAGACCTTGCTGGTGTACCTGTCATCACCAAATACCATTTTTCCCGCAAATTTCGCTTCATGCTATAATCCCTCATGCGCTTCATCGCTGACCTGCATATCCACTCCCGCTATTCGCGCGCAACCAGCAGGGACTTGAACCCCGAGAACCTCTGGAGGTGGTCGCAGCTCAAAGGCATCACTGTGGCGGCCACCGGGGACTTCACCCATCCCGCATGGATGAAAGAACTGCAGGAAAAGCTCCAGCCGGCCGGAAATGGATTGTTCGGGCTCAGGAAGGGGCTCCAGACGCCTGATGTTCCTGCCTCCTGCAGGGCAGATGTCTTCTTCATGCTCTCTGCTGAAATCAGCTGTATCTACAGCAAGGGCGGCAGAACGAGGAAGATCCATATGATCGTGCTTGCGCCGGGGTTCGATGACGCCGACAGGATAAATGTTGAGCTCTCCCGTATCGGGAACCTCAAATCCGACGGCAGGCCGATCCTCGGCCTTGATGCAAAGGAGCTGCTGAAGATTGTTCTTGGGGCTTCTCCTGAAGCGATGCTCATACCTGCACATGCCTGGACACCGCATTTTTCGGTTTTCGGCGCTGCTTCAGGCTTTGACAGCCTTGAGGAATGCTTTGAAGAGCTCACACCCCACATCTCTGCGATCGAGACAGGGCTTTCGTCCGACCCGCCCATGAACTGGCGCCTCTCGGCACTCGACCGGATCTCGCTCATATCGAACTCTGACGCACATTCGCCGTCAAAGCTGGGGCGCGAGGCGAACATCCTCGACACGGAAATATCCTACACAGGGATCATGCGCGCGCTGAAGACCGGCAAAGGTTTTTCCGGCACCATAGAATTCTTTCCGGAAGAAGGCAAATACCACTATGACGGCCACAGGTCATGCAGCGTGAGCCTACCGCCGCAAGAGACGCTCCGGAACCATGGCATCTGCCCGGTATGCGGGAAAAAACTCACCATTGGCGTCATGCACCGGGTGGAAAAACTTGCGGACCGGGAAGAGGGATACCGTCCGGGAGGCAGGCCGCCGTTTTATTCCATTATACCCCTCCCCGAGATCATTGCCGAGACTCTCGGCGTGGGAGCTGCAACCAAGAAGACAGATACCATGTACAGCAGCCTCCTGTATCTGCTCGGCAACGAGTTCCACATACTGATGGACGCATCTCTGGAAGATATCCGGGTTGCGGGTTCGCCCCGACTTGCGGAAGCCATTGCGAAGGTGCGCTCCGGCGATGTCTCGATCGCGCCGGGCTACGACGGCGAGTTCGGAAGGATACGGATCTTTGAACGTTTCGAAATGAAGGGGCTCAAGGGTCAGTCCCCACTCTTTTAGTTCCCTGCCGGCTGCTGATCTGCAAAAAGTTCCATCCCCGTCACTCGCGTATCCTTTCCCAGAGCTTCTTCGCCTGCTCAGGATCGATCTGCTGCAGAATCTCATGCTGCCGAAGCGCAGCTTTCCGGTCATGCAGGGAGAGATACACCAGCCCGAGCCCGAAATAGGCATCGGCAAGTGACGGACTGAGCCTGATCGCCTCCTGATATGAAGCTGCTGCCGCACGGTATTGTTCGGTTTTTGCATAGGCAATGCCGAGATTCAAGTGGGCAACAGAGAGGTCGGGCATCGATTTGACTGCCTGCCGCAGCGTCTCTATGGCTTCAGGGTATTTCCTCATCTCAAGGTAGGCAAGTCCCAGGTTGGACCGGGTCCAGGCGGAATCGGGGTCACGCCTCAGGGCCTGGTCATAGGAGGCAACCGCCTCGTCATATCGCTTCATGCGGGTGGAGACAACGCCAATGCCATTATATGCAGTAACAGAATCAGGGTCTACATCCAGGGCCTTCCGATATGCGTCCAATGCCTCCTGATACCTTCCGGCTCCGCTGTGTTCGTCTCCTACGCCCACCCAGTAGTCGGCAGCCTGACGCCGGTCCCGGCTCAGCGCCTCTTTCAGGGAAAGGATACTGCCCGGGGTGAGCCGGTCTTTCACCGCTTCTATCGGAACAGCAAAGCTCACCGGTTTGCCGTCGCTTACGATCATGGCAGCAATGCCTATCACGTCGCCATATAGATTAAAGATCGGCCCACCACTGCTTCCCGGCATAAAAAGCAGGGTAAGTTGCAGCATCCTCCTTCCGTTGACATCCCGCAGTCCGCTCACGCTCCCTTCGATGATCCTGTTACCTTTGCCTTGATTGCTGTCCATCAGAAATACCCGCTCCCCGGGCCGCATGTCCCGGCTGTCACCCAACTTCACTCCGGGCAGACCTGTAGCTGCTGTCTTGAGGACCATGACATCATGCTCCCTGTCGGCATACAGAACTCCTTCAACATCAAAGACTCTCCCTCCCGCCTTCACCCTGGCTGACTCCGCCGTGCTGAGGATATGGAGGCTGGTTACAACAACACCATCCCTGTTGACGATAAAACAGCTACCATGGCTGAAGCCCTTCCCGCTTGCATCGTACGCAGCAACAGCGCATACGGCGCGGTCGTTCTCGTGGAAGACGGCCTCGCTGTCCTTTAGAGTCCGGATATCAGAAACCGTTTCTCGCTCCTTGACAGGATCATAACGCCGGCTCCCCTCTTGGTAGCGTATCAGGTCGTCATCCCGGAAAACCGGTGTTGCTGGTTGATCAACAGCAAAAACACCGGTCAGTGCCAGGCAGGAAAAACAGAACAAAGCACAGACGGTCCGCAGCAAGGTCATGTCCTTAGCTTACCAAAAGAATCGCGTGCCGCCATCTTTTTTTGTTCATGGGTCTCCGGAGGAGTATTATAATAGAATATAATCTTAACGCTGCGAGGAGGCATACCATGAGATACGTGACCGCAATGCTGATCAGCCTGGGCATCATCACCATTCTGGCTTCTCCCGGCCAGGCCAAACTCGTCTCGAAGAATATCGAATACCGTGACGGCGATGCTGTCATGGAAGGATATCTGGTCT
>QKDO01000095.1 GCA_003252075.1 Nitrospirota bacterium | reverse complement strand
CTGACAATGGTGGCAGCGTCCTTGCCGGTCTTATACATCTCATCAAATACCGACTTTGCTATTTTCCCGCTGATCGTTCCTTTGTCGATAAGCTGAAGCATGCCTGCAAGCTGTGGCGGCCTGACAGGGCAGTCGTCTATGGACCTGTTCTCTTCATTCAGGAGTTTCATAATATCTCCCATGATCCAGTTCGCTGCGGCCTTTGCCGGTGCACCGGCTTTTACAGCGGCTTCAAACCACTCAGCTGTCGAACGTTCTGCAGTAAGCATATCCGCATCATATTCCGGCAGCCCGAAGTCAGTGACAAAGCGGTGTCGTTTCGCATCGGGAAGTTCGGGAAGGGATACCATTATCTCTTCGATCTGTTTCTGGTCGACCATGATCGGAACAAGGTCCGGGTCAGGGAAATACCGATAGTCGTGCGCTTCTTCCTTGGACCGCATCGATTCGGTGATCCCTTTGTTCGCGTCCCAGAGGCGCGTTTCCTGCACTACACTGCCTCCGTCCTCTATGACCCTGATCTGGCGTTTGATCTCATACTCTATCGCCTTTTCCACGTACCGGAAGGAGTTGATGTTCTTTACCTCAGCACGGGTGCCGAACTCCTTCTGGCCGGCGGGCCTCACCGAGACGTTCGCATCGCACCGGAGCGACCCCTGTTCAAGGTTGCCGTCGCAGACTCCGAGATACCGTACAATGCTTCTCAGCTTTCTCATATATTCAGCTGCTTCTTTCGGGCTCCTGATGTCAGGTTCGGAGACGATCTCCATGAGCGGAACGCCTGTCCTGTTCAGATCGACATAACTGAAGCCTCCCGTGCCTTCATGGATGTTCTTGCCCGCATCTTCTTCCATATGGATGCGGGTGATGCCGATCCGCCTGACCTCTCCGTCAACTACGATGTCGAGATGGCCGTGCTCACAGATCGGCTGTTCATACTGGCTGATCTGGTAGCCTTTTGGCAGGTCAGGGTAGAAATAGTTCTTTCTCGCAAAACGGCTCTGCTTCGCTATCGTGCAGTTCGTGGCAAGGCCCGTGCGGACGGCGAACTCCAGGGCCTTGCGGTTCAGTACCGGCAGCACGCCCGGCATGCCGATGCAGATCTGGCAGGTCTGGGTGTTCGGCTCAGAACCGAACAGGGTGGAGCAGCCGCAGAAGATCTTCGTGTCCGTGAGCATCTGGGCATGCACTTCAAGACCTATGACCGCCTCCCACTTCACAGGTTCGGCTTCCTCCGGTGCCAGTCCGTTGACTGCTCATACGCGAAAGCCGCCCGAAGTAGGGTCTCCTCGTCGAAATGCTTTCCGATAAGCTGCAGTCCGAGAGGAAGATTGCCCGAGGTGAAACCGCAGGGGATTGATATCCCCGGTACGCCGGCAAGGTTCACCGATATGGTAAAGATATCGGCAAGGTACATCTGAAGGGGGTCAGCTGTCTTTTCTCCCATCCGGAACGCAGCCGTCGGCGTGGTCGGGGTGAGAATCACATCGACGGTCTTGAATGCATTTTCAAAGTCTTTCTTAATAAGGGTCCTCACCTGCTGGGCTTTCTTGTAATATGCATCGTAATAACCCGAGGAGAGGGTGTATGTCCCGAGCATGATGCGGCGTTTTACCTCGGCGCCGAAGCCCTGAGCCCGGGACTGCATATACATGTCGATAAGGTCCTTTCCTTCCGCGCGAAAACCGTATTTCACACCGTCATACCGCGCAAGATTTGAGCTGGCCTCTGAAGTAGCAAGCACATAATAGGTCGCAACCGCATAGCCCGAATGAGGGAGTGAGACATCTACCGGGATTGCGCCGAGCGATGCATACTGGAGTATGGCGTTTCTCACTGCCTTTTCCACCTCGGGATCCATTCCGGCGATAAAATATTCTTTTGGGATGCCGATCTTCAGACCCTTGATCTCCTTGCCGATCCCTGCCGTGAAGTCAGGAACCGCGACCGGTGCAGAGGTGGAATCCAGGGGGTCTCTGCCCGCTATAACATTCAAAAGGACTGCGCAGTCCCGAACATTCTTGGTTATGGGGCCGATCTGGTCGAGAGACGAAGCAAAGGCAATAAGTCCGTATCGTGAAATTCTCCCATAGGTGGGCTTCATGCCGACGACGCCGCAGAGCGCCGCAGGCTGCCGGATCGAACCTCCGGTGTCTGAGCCAAGCGCTGCGATGCACTCATCAGCCGCGACAGCTGCAGCAGACCCGCCGCTTGAGCCGCCGGGGATTCGTTCCGTGTCCCAGGGATTTCTTGTGGTAAAGAAGCCGGAATTCTCCGTTGATGAACCCATGGCGAATTCATCCAGATTGGTCTTGCCGGTGAGCACGTATCCCTGCTCAAGCAATTTTGACGTTACGGTACTTTCATAGGGTGGAATAAAGCCTTGCAGGATCTTTGAGGAGCATGTTGTCGGAATCCCCTTTGTGCACATGTTGTCCTTGACCGCGACCGGTATACCGGAAAGGGTACTTCTCTTTCCTGAGACAATTTCCCTGTCTGCTTTCTCCGCCATGTCCATGGCCTGATCCCCGGTAAGTGTCACGAAGGATCTGATCCTGTCTTCGACGCTGCCGATCCGGGAAAATACCGATGCGGTGACCTCTCTTGAGGATATTTCGCGTTTTTCAATGCGTGCAGAAATTTCAGAAATGCCTAATCGATAAAGATCCAAAAAATGCCTCCGCAGCGGATATAGGTCTGGAAAGTGTAGCACCCGCTGTCAACAGTTTTCAAGCACAAG
Source organism: Nitrospirota bacterium (assembly GCA_003252075.1). Lineage (GTDB taxonomy): Bacteria > Nitrospirota > Thermodesulfovibrionia > Thermodesulfovibrionales > UBA6898 > UBA6898. Next base: position 538 of record QKDO01000095.1, on the reverse strand, counting down.
CGTGTGGTTGTACAGTTTGCGCGCCTTCCGGCGTCGTTATGGACAGAGGGCATTTTGCCGTGACACGCTATTGCCGGAGTGGATGTGGCGTGAACTCCTGATATCTTCCTTTTGATATGTTACCCGGTGAAAAGATTGTCGCGGAAACGGTAAAAAGCGAGCCCGGTGCCATAAGATCCGTTGAGCGAAGCGAAAAGTGCATCTTTTCCGTATTAAGCACCTTGGTTATGATACGAGCCAGATCCTTGTTGCAGGCAGTTTGCGCATGGCTGAATTGGCCGAGGAAAAAGATGGAGATATTGCTTCAGAGGAAATGAAAGAAATGCCTTCTGGTCATTAGGGATGAATAGGCAAGAATAACCTGCTGCCGGTAAAGTAATCCGGAGAAAAAGCCGGCCTTCGGAGAGGACCATGAGGCGTTACCGGAGAACCTGCCCAGGGAATATCGTCTCAACCGTATCCCTCGTGGGCATATTGGTTCACGTGATCAATTTTGTATGTAAGGAAGTGCTTATTTGCGTGCTAATGAATGCGTGTC
>QKDO01000022.1 GCA_003252075.1 Nitrospirota bacterium | reverse complement strand
GGACGACCTACTCATCCTGCCCGGCCTGATAGTCCTGGCGCTCCGGCTCATACCGCCCTCCGTTGCCGCTCGGTGCAGGAGGGAGGCTTGGAAGCAGATGTCCTCAGGCGCGAAGATATCCAGCCCCGCGGGAAAGGTGGCGGCGGCCATCACAGTGGCCCTGTGGCTCGCGATCATTCTTTGGATACTCGAGGCCTGTGGAGTATTCTTTTCAAACTGCTGCACTGTGCCGGGAATTTCGCGCACACCGAAACTTTGTTCTCCCCGATTTCTTCGCGATACCGTCCAGTATTTTTCGCCCATTTGTCCCCATCTGATTTAGGAACTATGCTGTTTACTGGACACCTTCCCCCCCATACGTAGATCCATAGTCAGGCATCGCCTGGATACTCAATCGTTGTAGCTCAGGTACCTCATCCTTGCAGACGCGAGCATAAGAGCTGACCTACCACCCAGGAAGCTGCCGACGACATTAGTTCGCCTCCTGACCTCTTTCATCATGCGTTCCATCGGATTATTTGTCCTTAGTGAGCTCTAACAGGCTGTTGAAAATAGCCTAAGATCGCGCGATTCTTCTCTAAGCGGATCTAGATGAATAGGTTTTTTCTTCGAAAATGGACATAGCCTGTCCCAAACGATGAGGTGATGCATTTGAATAGTCTGCCAGGATGGCGGACGTCAACCAATCCGCAGGGTGCTTCATGCCAGCGCCTCCATATTTCGCATGCGGACAAGATTAAAGACCGCGATACACATCGTGAATAGCCAGTCGACTTTGGATTTTCCTCTCATTTTCGCTTTTCGTATTAAGCCGACAGTTTTTGCCCAGCCGAATATTTCTTCGACTCTTTTTCGCTTCCTTTGGCTAATCGCATAACCGTCATGTCGTGTTGTACGGCCATCGACTGATTTGCCGTTCCTTTTACGTGCAATATGAGGAGTGATATTCAACTCCCTCAGTTTCTCCGCGAAAGAGTGCGCATCGTATCCTTTGTCGGCGCCCAGCGTGCAACGTCGGGAGCCAGGGATCCGTTCTGCCATCAATAAGGCCGCTCTTCGCTCGGCTCTGCCGTCGGCGAATGTCACCTCGACATCTACTGCAAGGCCGTTTCTGTTCTCCATCAGTATATGCCCCAGGTAGGCCAATTTTGCTTCTGCACCCTTTGATTTTTTGTATAGTCGGGCTTCCTTGTCCGTCTTCGATTCATGTGTATCGTTGGTTCTTGTTTCTCCGTGGAAGTCCCGTTCAGGATTCCGGCCATCGCCAGGCCCATTCTTATCATCGTTTGAGGGAGAATCTTTCGCTTGGAAGCTTTTCATGCTTGCCCATGCTTCGATCAGGGTTCCATCTACCGTAAAATGCTCATCCGATAGAAATTTCTTGCGTTTGGCTCGTTCAACGACCTTGGCGAAAAACAACTTCGCTATATCGGATTCAAGAAGCCGATCTCGATTCTTGGTGAAGGTCGAATGATCCCATACCGGCGCATCGATACTCAATCCTACAAACCAGCGGAACAAGATATTGAAGTCTATCTGGTCCATGAGTTGTCGTTCGCTGCGAACCGAATACAAGATTTGTAGAATCGAAGCACGCAATAGATATTCAGGGGCAATGGATGGGCGCCCGCCGGTTGCGTAGAGCGCATCAAACGCGGAATTCATATCACGCAATATTTCGTTAACCATTGTCTTGAATGGTCGAATGGGATGCCGAGCCGGTATCCGATCTTCAATACTCACATAGCTGAACGCGTCGATCTGCTTCTCTTCGGCTCCTCGCATAATAGCCCCCAAGACAGTATGCCATACGATGGCCCTTGGGGGAATTTCAACAGCCTGCTAATGGGTTCTCGGGAAGAGAGTTCAAGACAAGGTTCAAGAAAAACTTCTTCGAGAATTTTCGCTGCCTCAGAAAATATCATAGCTTTCAGTTTCTCTGTGACCTGCCGAGCCTTGACGATTGCTGACTCTCGGTCCTCCTGTGCATGGATAATTTCAGCATCGGAATCACATCTGGCATCTTGCTTGACGGGACTTTTCTCCAGGCATCTCGATAGAAGTGAGCGGTGCGGGGCTGCTATAGTGCTTCGGGGTACAACCGCTCCGGCGACTCCACCAGCCCCATGCACTTGTCGGAGACGAACAGCTTCACGGCCTTGAGCCCGCGGTCTCTCAGGTGCTGGGAAAACTCTCCCCAGCCGGCTTTGTTCTCATTGGGACCTTCCCGAGTACCGAGCGTTTCACGAACTCCAGCTTCGTTGACGCCGAAAGGGACTGAGATAGATACGTTGCGAACCTCATCGGCCCAGGTTTTTTTGAGGACAATGACATCAAGAAATACATAGTCATGCGCGCCTTCTATCGTTTGATTTCGCATTCATCGATCTTGGCGTATATCTGATGGTTGAGGTTGCTGACCGTGCTCGATGATACCTTGGTAATCCAAAGCGTCTGGGGGGACATGCTCGACTCGGCGGACGCTGCCTCCGGCCAAGTACATCTCGATAAGGGATTCTTCCTCAGATTACTCCCTCCTCTTGTGCCGTTCGATGATAGCTGACTCAAAAGACGGCTTTCTGAGTCTGGGAAACTTTAGATCTACCTCAACCGGCGCCAGTATCAATGCGTCCAGGAGACCGTGTCTATCTGTATAATCTTCGCGGAACTCTCTTCCATCGGGGCACAAGGATGAGATTTATGGGCCTTCCGGCCTTCGTGACGGTTAATGGCCAATAGCTCCGGCAGGCAATAAGACCTCAATTGGGGAGGAACAATTCCGACTTTAGCTATCAGCATATCTAGATGGAAATTCTGTATTGACAATGGAGTCAACTTCACATACCCCGCAAGGCCACTCCGGAGTAATTGATTCGGAATTCCACAGATTAACTATTTAAGACCTGTCAAAACTACGTTGTTTATTTTATTAATAAACTTTGCTATTTCTACTGGGTCTTCCTTCATACCATTCTGTACCCAATTTTTAAGAACGCTAGTAAAGCCATCTATCATAAATGAAAATATCCATTGACGCTGATGTGGAGAATAGTTGGGAAATAATTCTTTAAGGTCTTCTTTCTTAACAGAATAACATTCCTGTATCAAACGATTTGAAAAATCCTTTCCTCCGTTTTCCGAAATTAAAATGGCATATTCACTGCCATTTTGATATATTGCTCCTAATATCATAAGCATTATATCAATAATATTTTTGTTCCCCGTCTTTAGAACTAGGCCTTTTAAAGATTGAATAAAATTCTCTTCAATTTGCCTAAGCAAGTCATAAGGATCAGAGTAGTACCTAT